>NZ_QJRK01000095.1:0-4248 GCF_003205245.1 Pseudomonas sp. MB-090624
TCACTGTCGGTCATGTACCGATCGAAGATCGACGCGTTGTTGATCAGGTCACGTGGATCGCTCGAGCCCAGTGGGTTTGTGGGGTCAAAAGCCATATTTTCTCCTGGCACAAAAAAACCCGCACTGGGCGGGTATGCTCGATTGGGTCCTGCTCGGCCGGTAGTCAGCGGCTGCAGCAAGGAGCTATTTGGGCTTGGGCAGCTCTTGGTTGACTGTCAAGTCGATAAGCGGGGCGCCGGCAATCAGGTCCGGATAATTCCCCCAACCGCCTTTCATGATGGGGCGCTCCCATAGCTCAAGGCTGGCCGAGAAGGACCAGCTGCTCTGGCCCATCAAGGTGGGACCTTCGTAGACGTCCACAAACCGGGCCTTGTAAACGCCAATGCCGCCTGGGACCTTCAACGGACATTCGAACCATTGGCTGCCAGACACTAGTTGCTCATCGAACCAGGCCTCGAATGCCAGCGCCTGCGCATCGCTGAATATCCAGCGCACCGCGGCGACTGTTGGAACGCTCTTGTAAAGCCGTCGCTGTACTGATCGCCCGCTGACCTTGTTGGATCTGCGAATCGGGCTGACGGGGGTGAAGCCGTAGCCCTCGCGCAGCGGCATGGGCAACGATTTTGGGTAGACCACCATGATCGGTCCTTATGTCGGTGCGAAGCCGTCGTCGTCGGCGTAATAGTCATCTCGATACTCGAGGGCCGTGAAGTCGCAACTGCCGTCGCTGCCGGGGTTGATCTCGCTCATCATTGCGCTGTAGCCGACCTGGGTAGACGCTGCGAACAGAAGCCGGGCCGGCTCTATCGCGAGGTCGGTGACCAGATCAAAATCCAAGTCGGTCGCGGCAATGCTGATCTCGTACTCGCTTACCCGGGTCGGCACGATCAGCGCGGTGGCAGACCCGTCATGACGCCGGATCATGATGCGCGGGCTGTCCACGCCCCAGTCCAGCGGCTCCGTCACCTCGAGTACGACACGGTCGCCGACCTGCCGAGCGCCGATGATCAGTGCCGACTGGCTGGTTCCTGGAATGTCGTCGGCCAGGGCGATGCGATCAAAGCGTTCATAGCACAGCACTTCGAGATCGGTGGTTCCAGAGTACGACCAACGCTGGGACTGGTGCTTGCGCAACAGCCTCATGCCGATGCGCCAGGCGCGATCCCGATCCAGAACACCATTCAAAGTGATGGCATCGACCTTCAGGCCAAGGCTGTCACCGATCCGACAAGGCACTGTTTCCTCTGACCAGGTACGTGGGTCGACATACTTCACGTCTACTCCGTCGAAGTCATCCTGGCCAGGCGCAGTGAATGAGGCGGTGAGCTCGTCGGTAAGTTCGTGGTTAGTGATGGTGCCCCTAACGGGCTGTACACCTTCCCGGATCGCGCTAATCAATCCCTCTGTCAGCGTAAGATGACTCATGCCGGCCGCGAAGATCGTTTGCAGCACCTCCCGCACCGACGAAGCTTCGGTGTACTCCAGGTCGAAAGTCTCGCCGCGGGGCGTCCAGTATGACGACTCAAGCCCGAGCAGCTTCGCTGTGTCGACCTCGTCAGACAGAATGCCTAGACTGCCAAGAACGTGGAGCGCTGCGCCACTGATTGAACGACCAGGGAAGCCTTCATATAGCCGCTCAGCCACCAAGCTAACGCGCCGATCTGACTGAGCACCCAGGCGGTCTCCGGTTCTGATCGATGCAGTGAAGATGGTCACCCCGGGGTAGACTGCAGGGGCTTCCAGCTTCGAGCGCAGGCCATACCAGTAAACGGTGTCGCGGGTGTTCCCGCCGCTCTCGGGATTTTCGCGTCTAACTCGGTACTGCGGTCGCATCTTGTACGGCAGTGTCTTACGGAAGGTAAAGCCGATGGCGTCCTCGGTGTTACTCTGCAGGTTGTGCACCTCTCTGGTCCAAGCGCCACCGATTGCCGCATCACGCCACTCGACAAACACATTCAGCGATCCCGCCCGACGATGGCCATTGCTCTTGTACCAGGCAAGACCGCCTGGCAGATAGAAATCATACTCGATGGTATCGGTCACCTCCTGCTCCGGCACGGCCATAAATGGACCGAGCCAGTCCAGGTTGGAGGCACCATCCGCGCTAAGGGAGAAGTCCAATAGCGTCCGAACAGCAAACCCTGCCCACCCGGTATCTATCACACCGGCATCGGTGAGGCGCTGAACGCTCATGGTTAGACCATCAATGGCAGTGATGGTGTAGCGGTGGCTGCGATAGCCCAGGGATAGCCGCTGCGATCCATCTTCAAGACCGGCGAAGGGAGTGCCGTTTTCATAGTTGAGATCGATGTACGCCGGCTGCTCTGGCACGCCGCCGGCTGACGCCGAACCCACGGTGTATACCGGGGCCACGCCGAACACGGCCACTGGGGCATTCGACTGCGAGAGAGTGCCGCCCCGGTAAGGGCTCGACGGCTCAGCGATCAGCAGGCGGCCTGAGTTGTCCTGGGCCGTCAGTCCCATTCCATCAAGCTGGGAGGTGATCGAGGAGACCAAGCCGCTCATGTTCAAGTAGTTAGACGCCAGCGAAATGGTCCGCGTACTCCCCCGGTAGGTGATCGTCCATACCGCCGGGGAAGCCGTGAAGTCGTAGGTAGTTGGCGATGCGCTCGCCTGCACGGCCGATGGGCTGCCCCCCGACCCGGGCACCGGAGGCACATAGGGCGAGTAGCTGGCCACCACCAGGTCATAGTCCATATCGGTGGACAAGGTGACCTTCATACCCACGAACGGAGCCAGATCACCCAGAGGTCCGGAGATCCGGTCGTACTCCCCAACGCTGCTCACCGTATAGCTGTTTGGCGTGCGCATGGTAACGGTCAACCCGCTGTCCCACACCTCGGGAAATTCAGGGCTCTCGCCCGCAAGGCTCACACTCAGGCCGCCAAGCACCAGCGCATCGGCAATCACCGAGGTTCCTCCGCTTGCTGTCGATGCCGTGTCCAGGCCTGAGGTGCCGGCGTCGGTACCACCGACCTCCCCCACCGAGTACCAGTTTTCCGCCCGAGTGTCGCCCGCCAAGCTCTCGCCCGGGTTGTAAGTGGCGTACGACACATCCGTGCCAAACGCAGCCAGCGGGGTGTCGCCGATTTTGATGCTGCTGGGCAGGAAGACGTGTGATCCAGCACCTACGCACAGGCACAGGCTCGTGTGCAGTTCGCGCTCATTGACGAAACGCGAGACCGGCTGCACCACATAGTCCGGATAAACCTTGTAGCGACCCAAGATCTCCCGCACAGGTTCGTTGACCTTGGCTCGGTTGGCCTTGGCGGGGTTGAGGTCGATGGTGTCGCCCTGGCCGGGCTGCGATACCCCGGGCGTCTTCATGGACAGGACCATGACCAAGGCGACAGCTGCCACAGCCACAGCAGCCCAGGCCGCCACCACCAAGGCGCTGGCCCGCGGCTCGGGATAGATGCGCACATCGGTTTCCGGTCGCACCACGAACTCAGCCCAGGCCACCACCGGCAGAAGCTCGCCACCGACCTTGATGCAGATGGGGTGTTCGCGCTCCAGAGAGAAATCCGGCGCCTGCTGCTTCAACCAATCAACCAGCAGGATCGGGGCCTCGATGACGTGTGTTTCAAGCGGCTCGCCCTCAAGGCCACTGGGGTAAAGCCTGATCATCGGTAGTACTCCACTCGGGAAAAACGGCGCTCAAAGCGGCGAAGGGGCGTCAGGCTGACGTTGCGCCTGGGGTTGATCTCCAGCACCTCAAGGGCGCCGGCCACCTCTAGTACGATCGCTACGTGGTCCTGCACCTGGCCCCGGTATGCAGCAGCGACCACGCCGTGACCCGGTACGCAGGAAGTAACAGCGCACTGGATCATCTGTTCGCAGGCCCGCACGAACCCACCATCGGCCTTGCGCATCTCAGACCACTCAGGCCAAGCCGGCAGGCCCAGGTCGCGGCGTACCTCCAGCACCAGCCCGTAACAGTCGACGTGCGGCCACAGTCTGCCGCCCTCGACGTAAACGCCAAGGGTGTATTTGTCGGTATTCATAGGTAGCGCAGCCCTGGGAATTCGTTGAGGTTGTAGCTTTTGCGTGGCCACCGGGTGTCGAGTAGGTCGAAGTAGCCGGCGGTTACCGAGACCTGGGTCGCCGTGACTGAACCGCCCTTGATCTTGAACCGGTGCGGCGCATGGGCCGGAGCACCGAGGTCGTCGGAGGTGTACGCGCGGTAGATAAGCGACATGCTGCGCCCATCCCTCAGCGCCGCACGGA
>NZ_QJRK01000096.1:0-3372 GCF_003205245.1 Pseudomonas sp. MB-090624
GGGTAAGCGGATTAAATGGTTGATCTTACCTTTGCATGAGAGTGAGACAGACCGGCATCTCATCGGATTATCTGGTTGATGCTTCACCTACTGCTGGTGCATGTTTCCTTCGCTAATTCCAGCAAGAACCCCACACGCCTCAACTTCCCGGTCATCGTTGCAACTCGCTCTCAGTGAAACGAGTTGTTTCTCAAGCGCTTGCAGAGCGGTTATCTGCGACCGCACATGAGAGATGTGATCATCGAGCAAGGCGTTGACGGCGGTACAAGGCTGATGAGGGTCGTCCTGATAGCGCTTTAGTTCGTGAATTTCTGCCAGTGACAGATCCAGGATGCGGCAGCGACGAATAAAGGCCAGCCGCTCAACGTGTTTCTCGGTATAGACACGGTAACCGTTGTCCTGCCGATCAGGCGGCGGCAACAAGCCCTGCTGTTCATAGAAGCGGATCGTCTGTGTTTCGACCCCTACCAACTGCGCCAACTGACCAATGCGCATCAGCCTCCTCCCCAACGGATTCTTTACTCTATTGACCTTATAGTAGCTTTATAGTTTTAAATGGTACCACAACATTGTTCAAGTGGAGTCGTATCATGAGCAAATCCTGTGGTGGCGCCTGTGGCGGTGATGCAACGTCCGCAGCGGATACCGATATACAGGCCTCCTCCGAGGCGCCAGGGAGATGGGTCAGTGTTTATGCCGTGCCGAAGATGGACTGTCCATCAGAAGAACGAATGATTCGCCTAGCCCTGAACGGCTTTGAGGAGATTCGGGCGCTGTCCTTCGACTTGTCGAACCGCCGGCTGAAGGTCGTGCATGACGGCGAGGTCGAGCCCGTCACCTCGAAACTGAAGACCTTGGGGCTAGGCGCCTCGCTTCAGGAAACCGTCGCTGCAAATCCGGAGACCATCAAGGCCGCCGAGTTTTCGGCAGCTTCTGCTAAGCAAGAATCCGGGACCCTGCGCTGGTTGCTCGGCATCAATGCACTTCTGTTCGTGGTGGAAATGACTGCCGGTCTGATCGCCCGGTCCACCGGCCTGATTGGAGAATCCCTGGACAATTTTGCCGATGCGGCGGTGTACGGGCTTGCCCTTTATGCGGTTGGACATAGCGTGAAAATGCAGGTACGTGCCGCGCATCTTGCTGGTGTACTGCAACTGATCTTGGCTGTGGGCGTGCTCGTAGAGGTGGTGAGACGCTTTGTATTCGGTAGTGAGCCTGAATCGCTGGTGATGATGGCTATCGCATTCGTCGCATTGATTGCCAATACCAGTTGTCTGCTGCTCATATCCAAACATCGGGAAGGCGGGGCGCACATGAAGGCAAGCTGGATATTCTCGGCCAACGACGTGGTGATCAACCTGGGGGTCATCACCGCCGGCGCCCTGGTCGCGTGGACCGGTTCCAATTATCCGGATCTGATTATCGGCACCATCGCGGGGGGCATTGTACTTAACGGTGCCAGACGCATTTTGGCGTTGAAGGGTTAAATAATGCTCATTATTGGCAAAAAGCTCTCGCCGTATGCCCTATTGTCCATATCGGGCCTGCTGGCAGCGTCTGATCAGGCTGTAAAGTGGCTGGTGCAGCAATCAATGGCCTATGGCGAGTATGTTTCGGTGACCCCGTTCTTTAACTGGGTGCACCTATGGAACACCGGTGCCGCATTCAGTCTTTTTGCGAATGGTGGAGGCTGGCAGCGCTACTTTTTTATCGGAATCGCGGTAGTGGTCTCGATTTTTCTGATCAAGCTGATCCTTGAAAATCGTCATAAAGGAGAAGCCATCGCTTACAGTCTTATCCTCGGTGGCGCCATGGGCAACCTGATTGACCGGGTCTTTCGCGGCTATGTTGTGGATTCCTTTGATTTCTATTGGCGAGACTGGCATTGGCCGGCCTTCAACCTGGCTGATATTGCAATTGTCCTCGGTGCCTTACTTTTCGTTTCCAGCAGCTTGTTGGGTAAAAAAGCAAACACCAATGCCGAGTCGGATGGATCTGACTGACACCTACGCCTATACAACACCATGACCGAACTTCCCGACAACATCCTTCACCTGCCGCAATACCAAGTACTGGGCTGCAAATCAACCGACGACGAAATGCACTTCCAGGTGGACGTGCCCGATCCCATCGCCTGCGAGGAATGCGGCGTGCAGGGTGAGTTCGTACGGTTCGGCAAGCGTGACGTTCCCTATCGTGATCTGCCCATCCACGGCAAGCGGGTCACTCTCTGGGTGGTCCGCCGCCGATACACCTGCCGGGCCTGCAAGACAACATTCAGGCCCCAGCTACCGGAGATGGTGGACGGATTCCGTATGACACTGCGGCTGCATGAGTACGTGGAGAAGGAATCCTTCAACCACCCCTACACCTTTGTGGCGGCACAGACCGGCCTGGACGAGAAGACGGTGCGCGACATCTTCAACGCCCGCGCCGAGTTCCTGGGGCGCTGGCACCGCTTCGAGACGCCCCGCATCCTGGGCATTGACGAGCTATACCTGAACAAGCGCTACCGCTGCATTCTGACCAACATTGAGGAGCGAACCCTGCTCGACCTGCTGGCCACCCGCCGCCAGGACGTGGTGACCAACTACCTGATGAAGCTGAAAGACCGGCAGAAGGTCGAGATCGTCAGCATGGACATGTGGAACCCCTACCGGGCAGCGGTCAAGGCTGTGCTGCCCCAGGCCCGTATCGTGGTCGATAAGTTCCATGTGGTGCGCATGGCCAACGATGCCCTAGAGAGAGTGCGCAAGGGCCTCAGAAAGGAGCTGAAACCGTCCCAGAGCCGGACTCTCAAGGGAGACCGGAAAATCCTGCTGAAACGCGCTCACGAAGTCTCAGACCGGGAGCGCCTCATCATGGAGACCTGGACAGGCGCGTTCCCGCAACTGCTGGCCGCCTACGAGCACAAGGAGCGCTTCTACGGCATCTGGGACGCCACCACACGGCTCCAGGCAGAAGCCGCCCTGGACGAGTGGATAGCCACCATCCCGAAGGGCCAAAAGGAAGTCTGGAGCGATCTGGTCAGGGCAGTGGGAAACTGGCGCGAAGAGACCATGACCTACTTCGAGACGGACATGCCCGTCACCAACGCTTACACGGAGTCCATCAACCGACTGGCCAAGGACAAGAACCGTGAAGGGCGCGGTTACTCCTTCGAGGTGATGCGGGCACGAATGCTCTACACCACGAAGCACAAGAAGAAGGCACCGACTGCGAAGGTCTCTCCTTTCTACAAGAAAACCATCGGTTACGGACTGCCGGACTTCGCAGAGGAACTCAACTACGGAGTCGATCTATCAACCATCTGAGGGTGGTATCAGATTGATGGGGTGAAGGTGCCCCATCAACCATTAAATCCGTATACCC
>NZ_QJRK01000097.1:0-3213 GCF_003205245.1 Pseudomonas sp. MB-090624
GTCGCCGTGACTGAACCGCCCTTGATCTTGAACCGGTGCGGCGCATGGGCCGGAGCACCGAGGTCGTCGGAGGTGTACGCGCGGTAGATAAGCGACATGCTGCGCCCATCCCTCAGCGCCGCACGGACGAAGCCAGAGGCGATGCCGTCGATGTTGCTCAGCGCGAAGGTCAGATCCTGGGTGCCGTCGTCATTGCGCGCCGGCAGGGCCAAGTCCATGCCGCATGGCGTGCACACCACCACCTGACCTGTTTCCAAGGTGATGGTCAGCTCGTCCCAGCCTTTGGTCATCCAGTAGGTGGTAATCCCGTCGGTGATCTCGAGCACTTCATGGATGATCTCCGGCCCGGAGCTGGCGTACAGCCTCTTGAGAATGCTCATCGCGCAGCCCTCTTAACGCCCCATCCCTGCGACAGCGCCTTGGAAACGTCGCCGTTACCCCGAGCTAGGTCGCCCGCGATCTGCTTCTTCGCCTCTCGGATGAAGATCTTCAGCTGATCGCCCTCCTGCTCGAATCCAACCTGAGCAGGTATGTTTTGGTTGACTTGCACATTCATCGTTACGCCGCCAGGCTTGGACGTGGCATCAACGCTGTTGGCCCGCTGCAGGTAGCCGGTCAGGTCTCGGTTCTGCGCAGGGCTCAGCACTCGCTCACCGCCATCCAGCAACCAGGTGCCCTCGCTGGGAATATTGTCGATACCGGCGTGGGCCTGGCCGGACAGCGCCGAGCCTACTCCGGTCATCAGCACCCCTGCAGCTGCGGCGGCGGCGATAGCCGCACCCGGGGCGATTGCCGGGCCTACAAAGGGAACCCCGATCATCGCGGTGAATGCGTTCAGGCCGGCCATGGCCACCTGCGCCGCCGCATATGCCAGCAGCGAGTGCCCGATGGATTGGATGAAGGTTGCAGCGAAGTCCTTGGCGTTGAGCTTCCCGGTCTCGGCCCATTCAGTCAGCATGTCGGTCAACGAGCTGAAGGCCGCCGAACCCACGCTCTGCATGTTGCTGTACAGATCCATGGCAGCTTGTGCCTGGGTCGCGAAACCGCTGATGAAGCCAGCGGTGCCGTTCTGCTGCATCGCGTCAACATCCTGGTAGTACTTCTCCTGCATGGCCTTGCGGTCATTCAGCGCTTTGTTGAGGATTTCCGTCTCCCGCTCGTACACCGAGTCGGACACATCCCCTGCATCGTGACGCTGCCGCAAATCCTCAAGCTGGTCCTGGTAGTTTTGCTCGATGGCCAGCAGGTCCAAGGCCCGCTGCTTCATCTCATCACTGCTGTAGGCATTCTTCAGCGGCGCATCCAGCGTGCGCTGATCGATGCTCAACTGCCGCTTCACGCTTGCATCAAAACCGGCGACCGCCTTGTCGTCCTCCTTGGCCTGCTTCAGTTGCTTCAGCTGGTCCAATTCAGCGGCCAGGCCCTTCAGACGCTCTTGCTGCTTGGCGCTCAGGCCGGTGAGATTCCCCGACTCCAGTTCGAACTGGAGCTTGGCCACCTCCGTGGCTTCCTTGCGCTTGTCGGTTTCGGTGTTGATCAGGGCGATTTGGCGTTTGTAGCCTTCTTCTGCTGTGTCGAACTGGCCCAAGAGCTTCTTCGCTGCGGTTTCGGCTGCTTTGGCGGCGGCCTGCTGGCCTGTCGTCGGGGCAATGAAGCTTCCAGCTTGACCTTCGCGCAGCCGCTCAAGCAGGTCAGCCAGCTCCTTGACTTGATTCTTTGGGCCATCCCCGGGCGGCTTGTCGATGCCGTCCCAAAGCTCTCCGTACATGTCGATCAAGCCTTTGATATCTGACTTGGACTTGTTGAAGCTGTCTCCAATGGCGCCAAAATTTTTGAAGGCGTTGTAGACCCTAACGGGCGGCAGGTAACGGTCGTACCACTTGGCGTCCTGTCCGCCGACCATTGCGTTGTCTAGGTCGTGCAGTCCCTTAACACTCTGCAAAAATATGTGCAGCCCGCCAGCGCTAGCGATAGCCATCTTGCCAAGCACCTTGACGCTCTCGGCCAAGTCGTCGGCGATCTTCTTGACGATCACGCCATCCTCTGTCACCTCGGTGAGCTTGCCGGCGAAGCTGGAAAGCATGGGCAGGAGGGCCTTTTGAATCTCGGTGCCAACCCCGCTGATGGCGCTCTCCATCAACCACGAAGCGGCTTTGAGCTCCGTGGCAGCTCGAATGGTCTTCTCGTCCATGATCGATCCGGCCGCCTCGGCAGCTTCACCAAACGTCCTGAAGCCCTCGGCATTGTTGCGAAGCAGCGGCAAAAGCAGCGTTGCGTCATTCGCCAAAGACTCCATCTGCTGGGTCATTTCCGCCTGGCTCAGGCCGGCCTTTTCTAGGCTGCTTGCAAACAGTTGCAGGGCTTGCGGGCCAGAAAGGTTGCGGAACTGCTCAGCGGTCACGCCAACTTTCGGCGCGATGGTCTTGAAGAAATCCTGAAGTTCGCCGCCACCATTCAGCAGGAAGTCGCCAACCTTGTCGTTAACGTCCTTCAGGATGTCAGAGAGCTTGTCCTGCTCAACTCCCACGAACTTGGCGCCTGCAGCCATTTTCTGAAAATCAGTGGTGCTGGCGTTCGATACAGCTGCCAGCTTGGCCACCTCAGCCGCGGAGTTGATCGCGGAAACGGTCATCGTTGCGAGCGCTGTGACGCCCGCCACGGCTGCCGCACCAATCGCCACTCCGGCTGCTTTGACGTTCTTCTCAACCTCTCTTCGCCATTTAGCGGAGCTGCGCTCCGCCTTGTCCATTCCGGCTACAAATCCACCAACCTGAGCTATGACATCAAGGGTTAGAGTACCCAGGGATTTAGATGCCATTGCTGCCTCCAAAAAAAACCCGCCGTAGCGGGTTTATAAAATCAATATGATCTAAACTTCACCCTAACTGACTTAGAGTAAACTTTTCCAGTTTCAGAATTAACAATGCTGACTCCGGCAAGCTTTCCGCTTAAGAAGTACCTGTTAATTTCACCTTCTTTTTTGTTTCTAATAGTCGCTGAAATGTAATGCTTGTAGAAATATAGATAATTCGGCACCGGCTCAACACTTACGGCAAGCTTTATTTTTTCACGGTTGCTCTTAAATTCTGAATCGCCCCTGGTTTCGTAGACACCTCCAAGCCTCATAATGAGGCCCAAATAGGAGGTGCCATGAGTCGTCAGCGTTACCCCGAAGAATTCAAGATCGAAGCGGTCAAGCAAGTGACCGAGAAA
>NZ_QJRK01000098.1:0-2490 GCF_003205245.1 Pseudomonas sp. MB-090624
GTCGCCGTGACTGAACCGCCCTTGATCTTGAACCGGTGCGGCGCATGGGCCGGAGCACCGAGGTCGTCGGAGGTGTACGCGCGGTAGATAAGCGACATGCTGCGCCCATCCCTCAGCGCCGCACGGATAAAGCCAGAGGCAACGCCGTCGATGTTGCTCAGGGCGAAGGTCAGGTCCTGGGTACCGTCGTCATTACGCGCCGGCAGAGCCAGGTCCATGCCGCAGGGCGTGCACACCACCTCCTGGCCGGTTTCGAGAGTGATGGTCAACTCATCCCACCCTTTGGTCATCCAGTAGGTGGTGATCCCATCAGTGATCTCGAGCACTTCATGGATGATCTCGGGGCCAGAGCTGGCATAGAGCCTTTTAAGGATGCTCATCGCGCAGACCTCTTGACCGACCAGGCCCCTGCAAGCGCTTTAGACACGTCGCCATTGCCACGGGCCAGGTCGCCAGCAATCTGTTTCTTTGCCTCGCGAATGAATACTTTCATGCGGTCACCATCCTGCTGCACGTCGACCTGGGCCGGCGCGTAGTTATGGACCTCAACGTTCATCGATCCGCCACCAGGCTTGGACGTGGCATCAACGCTGTTGGCGCGCTGAAGGTACCCCGTCAGGTCCCGATTCTGCGCCGGGCTCAGTACACGCTCGCCGCCATCGAGCAACCAGGTCCCCTCGCTGGGGATGTTGTTGATACCGGCGTGCGCCTGGCCGGATAGCGCCGACCCAACCCCGGTCATCAGCACCCCCGCTGCTGCTGCAGCAGCGATAGCAGCACCTGGGGCGATTGCTGGGCCCACGAATGGAACCCCGATCATCGCGGTAAATGCGTTCAGGCCGGCCATGGCCACCTGTGCGGCCGCGTAAGCCAGCAGCGAGTGACCGATGGATTGGATGAAGGTCGCGGCAAAGTCCTTGGCATTGAGCTTCCCGGTCTCGGCCCACTCGGTCAGCATGTCGGTCAGCGAGCTGAAGGCCGCTGCGCCCACGTTTTGCATGTTGCTGTAAAGATCCATGGCAGCCTCGGCCTGGCTGGCGAAGCCGCTTATGAAGCCCGCGGTGCCGTTCTGCTGCATCGCGTCAACGTCCTGGTAGTACTTCTCCTGCATGGCCTTGCGGTCATTCAAGGCCTTGTTGAGTATTTCCGTTTCGCGCTTGTAAACCGAGTCGGACACATCTCCGGCCACATGCTGCTGACGAAGATCCTCCAGCTGATCCTGGTAATCCTGCTCGATGGCCAGCAGGTCCAGGGCTCGCTGTTTCACCTCGTCGCTGCTGTACTCGAGCGAGTTCGAGCTGATGCGACCCTGCGCCAGCAGATCGCGGATGGTCAGCCGGCGCAGGCCAGGCATCAGGATGCCGGGATTCACCTGCGGCTGGATCAGTGCGCCGGCCGAAGCCGCGCCGCTGCCCAGCTGCTTGTCGAAGCTCTTCACGTCGACCTTTCCGGACGACTTGCCGTCCCAGGATTTCTGCAGATCCTCGGCAGTCTGAGCCGCGAAGCTCTTCTTGGTGGCTGGGTCATCGGGGTTGCCGGCGCTGAGCTTCTGCTCGATATCGAACAGGCGGGTACCCGCGGTTTTCAGTTCTTCCTGAACGGTGGTCAGATCGGTCTGCAGCTGTTTGCTGATAGCGCCATTCTGCTGAATTTCAGTCTTCTGGGCGTCGAACAGCTCCTGCATGCGGGTCTGTGCGGTTTCGATCGCTTTCTGTACATCAGAAAGTTCGGACATGGGGTAATCCTCGGTTCAGAGTTTGGGGAAGGTGTTGATGCGCTCCAAGAGCGCGGCGATTTCGTCGCCGCCTTCGGACTCGCTCCGAACTGCGGACTTGATGCGGGCGATGAACGCCTGCGATTCGGACTTGGAAAGGCCGACTGACTCTCTCAGCCAGTTCTCCGCGTCGCGGATGCTGTCGATGGTTTCCATGCTCTTGAGCGTGGAAACGGTGGCCGATTCATTGGCCGGGAAGGTGCACACGCTGATTTCCGTCAGGCGCGACACCTTGCGGAAGGAGAAACCGGTGGCAATCGTGGACATATCGCCCTTGGCGATGCTGCATCCAACCGACATGCCGCCGACGGTTCCATGCATCATTGCTGCCTTCAGGGCCTCGGACTGCGGGTTGCCTGGAGTCAGCTCGCCGCGTACATGCAGGCCCTTGCTGTCCTCAGCGAGATCAAGCCACTTGCCCACCGGGATCTCGTTGCGCCGATGGTTAAAGAACATGGCCACGGCGCGGCTCTGGCTCTTGAGCGCTTCCTCGAAAGCGCCCTGCTCCATGATGTCGCCATCGCTGTCGACCACATCGAACACGCTGGCATAGCCCTCGAAGACGCCCTGGGCGCCGCCATTGGCGAATTTGATTGCGGCCTGATCGAAGGCCAGGGTCTTGCAAACGCTTGGCATTTGCTGCCTCCAGAAAGATCAAACCCCGCTGGATGCGGGGTCTGGGTTACCGAGTTGGGTGATTGGCACGTTCTGCGATT
>NZ_QJRK01000099.1:0-2477 GCF_003205245.1 Pseudomonas sp. MB-090624
CGATTACATCGAGATGTTCTATAACCCTAAGCGTCGACACAGCAGTGCTATGCAGCTGTCTCCAGTAGAGTATGAGAAACGCTATTTCCTGAGCTTGGAGAGTGTCTAGGAAAGCAGGGGCGATTCAGTACGTGATGAATGAGCGTCGACGTGATGAGGCAAACAAGGAACTCGAGAGCCTCAAAAAGGAACTCATAGTCGTTGAGAAATCTAAGGCTCACTGGAAAACCGAAGTCAACCGCAACCTGGACAAGTGCATCGAGATCGGCCTGTTGGATGCAGACATTCCAGATATCCTTGACTCCAAAATTGCCAAGCTTAGATCGGTAGTACAGGCGTATAAGGACAGGCGCCTTGAACAGACCCTTGTCGAACCCAAACGCCTGCACATCAACGAGCGCTTTAATGCAGCGGTAGCGAAGGAAACTGAACAGCAGCGCGTTGTCGACGACCTTGGTGAAGAAATAAGCGGCTACACCAGCCTCGCCCAAAGCGGTCAGCAGTTCGTCAAAGCTGTGAACCTAGAGAAAAATCACGTGGTAGGCTTGAATTGGTTGAAAAAAAGCTTCGAACCAGGAGGACAGTGTGTTGCCTGCGGCTCTCCCTCTGACAGCATGAGTTTGGTGATCAATAATCTGGAGACGAAAGTAAATCAGATCACTCGAGTAGCCGATATCCTTGAGCAGAACCCAGCCTTCGACAACAAGCTCTCGTCTCTTAAGAGAAACCTTGCTGCAGAGGAAAAGAAGCTCCATGGCATCCGCACAGATAAGAATGCGATCTTGGCAGAGGACGAGAAGCTGCGAAATGCCGTTGGTGAAATTTATTACCTGGCAGAGACTATCTCTGAAGTCCTGAAAAAGATCGGACAGACTTCTGCTGATGAAGCCATCACTGAACGCATGAAGGTCGTAAGCAGCAAGATCAATGACCTCGACAGGGTCATGAGCAAGACGAATCGTCAAGCCCGAGAAAATTACGTCGATCAGAAAGTCGGAGAACTTATAGAGCACTACGCCGATACCTTCGGCAACCTTGAAGGAGCGGCGAACTCTGTCCTCAAGCTGGATCGGAAGGAACTGACCATTCGATTCGACAAAGAATTCAGGCAATTCGACTATCTTTGGGAAGTCGGGAGCGGCGCGAACTGGATGGGCTACCACATTGCCGCGTTCCTAGGCATCCACGAGTACCTTCTCGAAGAGGAAAATCAGCATCTGCCGCCTCTCAGCTTCCTAGTAATAGACCAGCCCAGCCAGGTCTATTTCCCGAGCAGCGATCAAGGAGCCAACGCCTTGGACTCAGACATCGCTACGCTTCGAGAACACCGAACTGAGGATCTGATCGCAACTCGACGAATCTTTGAAGTGCTGGGGGAAGCGATCAAACGAACAAATGCCGGCCTCCAGATCATCGTGCTGGAGCACGCTGGCAAGGACATCTGGAGCGGGATACCACACACCCACTCTGCCGCATCCTGGAGCAAGAAAGGTGATGGGTTGATCCCTTCCACCTGGCAATAACGCTACTCCCTTGCTGCACATCAATGCCGAAATTGGGTGCCCAATTGCTAGGCCTTCTCATGACTCTGACAGTAAGCGTCCGATTAAGTCACCTCGACGAGCGAGAGCCTGGAGGCAGATCCAAGAATGTGAGCAATGGCCAAACCTTTAACCAGCTTTTGGACTTGACGCGCTCTTGGTAGATAGCATTTTTCTCTGTGGCGAACCTTCCCGCTGGGCGGATGATCAAGTTGAAAAGATCATCAAGCCCAAGCGGCGCAGCGATTTCGCATTTGCCGCTCTCTAGCAGCCTTACTGCTACCGCCGTGGCGGTTTCTGGCCAGTAACGCATTGCATCGGTCGCTGAATGATAGGGATCATCGCCGTTTTGAACATGCATTCTCGCTTGGTTTTTCACAGACCACAGTACGCTCGGATCTAGATCTCTGAGGAGCGCCTCCAGAGCATCATCTTGTTTCTGTGTGCAGCGCTCGCTATCAAACCAGATGACGTCAACGTCTGTTGAGACCGGTAATGAGTCGCGACCATGCAGATAATCCCACACCGCATTTCGGACGAAACCTGCTCCTATCCAGCAGTCTGGCAAGTTTAGGGTGCGTACTATTTCGAGCAGCCTTCGCCGAACGGGGTCATCCGAAATAATCGCTTGGATTGTCGAGCTATTGTCCAATCAGAAATCACCTTGCTGAAGCTAGGCCTGCCACTGATGCGGCAGCAGCTGTCCAATCTCACTGGCCTTCTGCGTCGGCAGCCGCATCAGCACATCTTTGAGGTAGGCATACGGATCATGCCCATTCATGCGTGCCGACTGGATCAAACTCATGATGGCCGCAGCCCGCTTACCGCTGCGCAGGGATCCCGCAAATAACCAGTTCGAGCGCCCGAGTGCCCATGGCCGTATCTGGTTCTCGACCTGGTTGTTGTCGATGGGCACAGCCCCATCGTCCAGGTAGC
>NZ_QJRK01000009.1:0-137139 GCF_003205245.1 Pseudomonas sp. MB-090624
GGCCAGTGAGGCCTGTGAGAGGCGCGCGCGACCGCCTGGTTCATACGACGCGATATTGAGGCATGCGCCAAAGGGTTCGCGCGCAAATCCCCCAGGCATAACTGGCCCGAAACAAACGTAGGAGCGAGCGCAGCTCGCGATGCGCCGCGCGGGCGGCGCTCGGTCTCACAGGCGCTGCAAAGGATATGGCGAACACTCAACCCCCAGCCAACTCACTCCGCCAATTCGACCAGCACCGCCCCTTCGCTGACCATATCCCCTTCCTGGCAAAACAACGCGTTCACCGTGCCATCATGAGGCGCGCGAATGCTGTGCTCCATTTTCATGGCCTCCAACACCACCAGCGCGGTACCGGCTTCCACCCGCTGCCCCGGCGCCACCAGCACCCGCACGATACTGCCGTTCATTGGGGCGCCCAAGCCGCCCTGGTGACCGTGGCTGGCCTCGGCCTCGGCAATCGGGTCGAAGGCTTCGATGGCATGCATCTCGCCGCCCCACTGCAAGTACAGCGTAGCCCCGCGGCGCATCGCCAGGTGCTGGCGACGCACGCCGTCGTGGTCATGCACCAACTGCTCGCCCAGTAACTGCCAGGTGGGCGCCGCACTGTGCTCCAAGCCCACAGCGTGGGCCTGGCCAGCACTGACCAAGTGCAGGCTACTGCGCGCGGGCAGGCCCAGGCGCAGGCCGCTGCGCTCGGCCCATGGCGAACCGGGGTCATCTTCGCGCTGCTGCCCGGCCTGGCCCTGTCGCCAGGCTTCGGCTGCGGCCTCCCAGAAACTGACCGGCAGCGGCTGTGGTGCCGGCAGCAACGCGGCCTGGTGCCGCGCAATGAAGCCGGTATCCAGTTGCGCCGCGGCGAACGCCGGGTGCGCCAGAATGCGCCGCAGGAACGCGAGGTTGGTCTTCACCCCACCAATGGCGAATTCGTCGAGCATCGCCAGCAAGCGCAGGCGTGCCTGCTCGCGGTTGTCACCCCAGGCAATCAGCTTGCCCAGCATCGGGTCGTAGAACGGCGACACCGCATCGCCTTCGCTCACGCCACTGTCCACCCGCCGGCCTTCGCCAGCTGCCGATTCACGGTACAGCGCCAGCGTGCCGGTCGCCGGCAGAAACTCGTTGGCCGGGTCCTCGGCGTACAGGCGAACTTCAATGGCATGGCCGATCAGCGGCACCTGCTCCTGGGTGATCGGCAGGGCCTCGCCGCACGCCACACGAATTTGCCAGGCCACTAGATCCAGGCCGGTAATGGCCTCGGTGACCGGGTGCTCCACCTGTAGGCGGGTATTCATTTCCATGAAGAAGAACGCGCCACGGGCGTCGAGCAGGAATTCCACCGTACCGGCACCGACATAGCCAATCGCTTGCGCCGCCCGTACCGCCGCCTCGCCCATGGCCCGGCGCAGTTCGGCCGACAGGCCGGGGGCGGGAGCTTCTTCGACCACCTTCTGGTGGCGACGCTGGATCGAGCAATCGCGCTCGTTGAGGTACAGGCAATGGCCGTGCTGGTCGGCGAACACCTGGATTTCCACATGGCGCGGCTTGAGCACGTACTTCTCCACCAGCATGCGCGCATCGCCGAACGACGCCTGCGCCTCACGCTGGGCCGACGCCAGGGCATCGGCCAGCTGGCTTTCCTCCTCGACCACCTTCATGCCCTTGCCCCCACCGCCGGCGCTGGCCTTCAGCAGCACCGGGTAGCCGATGCGCCTGGCCGCGTCGCGGAAGGTGTCGAGGTCCTGGGCTTCGCCGTGGTAACCGGGCACCAGGGGCACCCCAGCGGCCTCCATCAACGCCTTGGCCGCCGACTTGCTGCCCATGGCGTCGATGGCGCTGGCCGGTGGGCCGAGGAAGATCAGCCCCGCCTGCTCGATGGCGCGGGCGAAGCCTGCGTTCTCGGACAGGAAGCCGTAACCTGGGTGAATGGCCTGGGCACCGCTGGCCTTGGCAGCAGCCAGCAGCTTGTCGACCAGCAGGTAGCTGTCGGCGGCCTTGGTGCCACCCAGGTCCACGCGGATATCCGCTTCGCGGCTATGCCGCGCGTCACGGTCGATGGCGCTGTGCACGGCGACGGTGGTCAGGCCCATGGCCTTGGCGGTGCGCATCACCCGGCAGGCGATTTCGCCGCGGTTGGCGACCAGCAGGGTGGTCAAAGCGGGGCGGCTCATGGGCGCGGCTCCTTGGTCTCAGCGGTTTGCCAGGCGGGTGGGCGTTTCTCCAGGAAGGCGCGCAGGCCCTCCTGGCCTTCGGCGCTGACGCGGATGCGGGCGATGGTGTTCTCGCAGTAGCGGCGCAGCGCCGGGCTGAGTTCGCCGTCGTCCACTTCACGCAAAAGCTCTTTGGTGGCACGCAGGGCCAGCGGAGCGTTGTGCAGCAAGTTGTTCACCCATAGCGCCACCTGTGCGTCCAGCTCAGTGGCGGGGTACACCTCGGCCAGCAGGCCCAGTTCGCGGGCCCGTATACCGCTGAAGCGCTCGGCAGTCAGGGCATAGCGGCGCGCGGCACGCTCGCCGATGGCCTTGACCACGAACGGGCTGATCACCGCCGGGGCCAGGCCGATGCGCACTTCCGACAGGCACAACTGGGCGTCTTCGGCGCCAATGGCCATGTCACAGCAACTGATCAGGCCCAGTGCGCCGCCAAACGCCGCACCTTGGACCACGGCCAGGGTCGGTACCTTGAGCCGGTGCAGGGCGTACATCAGTTCGCCCAGTTCATGGGCGTCATCCAGGTTGGTGTTGAAATCCAGCTGCGCCGACTGCTGCATCCAGGCCAGGTCGGCACCGGCGCTGAAGTGCCGGCCACGCCCGCGCAACAGTACGAAGCGCAAGCCGGTATCCTCGGCCAGCCGATCGATGGCGACGATCAGCTCGCGGATCATCTGCGCGTTGAACGCGTTGTTCTTGTCCTCGCGGCTAAGCCACAGGGTGGCGAAGCCGCGGGGGTCGCGAATCACTTCGAGGGTGCTGAAATCGCTCATGGGGTCACATCCGGAAAATGCCGAAGCGGCTCGCTTCGATCGGCGCGTTCAGCGCAGCGGACAGTGCCAGGCCCAGGATGTCGCGGGTTTGCGCCGGGTCGATGACGCCGTCGTCCCATAGCCGGGCACTGGAGTAGTAGGGGTGGCCCTGCTGTTCGTACTGGTCGAGAATCGGCTGCTTGAGCCTGGCTTCGTCTTCGGCACTGAACGGCTGGCCACTGCGCTCGCTTTGCTCGCGCTTGACCTGGGCCAGCACACCGGCGGCCTGCTCGGCGCCCATCACACCGATCCGCGCGTTCGGCCACATCCACAAAAAGCGTGGGTCGTAGGCACGGCCGCACATGCCATAGTTGCCGGCACCGAAGCTGCCGCCAATGATCACCGTGAATTTCGGCACCTGGGCGCAGGCCACGGCAGTCACCAGCTTGGCGCCATGCTTGGCGATACCGCCTTCCTCGTACTTCTTGCCCACCATGAACCCGGTGATGTTCTGCAGGAACAGCAGCGGGATACCGCGCTGGCAGGCCAGCTCGATGAAGTGCGCGCCTTTTTGCGCCGCTTCGGCGAACAGGATGCCGTTGTTGGCCAGGATCGCCACCGGGTAGCCATGCAGGTGGGCAAAGCCGCAGACCAGGGTGGTACCGAACAACGCCTTGAATTCGTCGAACAGCGAGCCGTCGACCAACCGGGCGATCACTTCGCGCACATCGAACGGCTGCTTGGCATCGGCGGGCACCACGCCATACAGCTCGTCGGCGGCGTACAGCGGTGCCACCGGGGCCAGGCGTTGCAGCTTGCCCAGCTTGTGCCAGTTGAGGTTGGCCACGCAGCGCCGGGCAATGGCCAGGGCGTGTTCGTCGTTGTCGGCGTAATGGTCGGCCACGCCACTGGTACGGCAGTGCACATCGGCCCCGCCCAGGTCCTCGGCACTGACCACTTCGCCCGTGGCGGCTTTTACCAGCGGCGGGCCGGCGAGGAAAATGGTCGCCTGCTGGCGCACCATGATCGCTTCGTCGGCCATCGCCGGCACGTAGGCCCCACCGGCAGTGCACGAGCCCATCACCACGGCGATCTGCGGGATGCCCTGGGCGCTCATGTTGGCCTGGTTGAAGAAGATCCGACCGAAGTGCTCGCGGTCAGGGAACACCTCGTCCTGGCGGGGCAGGTTGGCACCGCCCGAGTCCACCAGGTAGATGCACGGCAAGCGGTTTTGCTGGGCGATGGCCTGCGCACGCAGGTGCTTTTTCACCGTCAGCGGGTAGTACGAGCCACCTTTGACCGTAGCGTCGTTGGCCACGATCATGCATTCCACGCCTTCTACGCGGCCGATGCCGGCGATCACCCCGGCAGCCGGTACGTCCTCGCCGTAGACCTCGTGGGCCGCCAGCTGGCCGATCTCGAGGAACGGCGAGCCCGGGTCCAGCAGGCGGTCGATGCGCTCGCGTGGCAGCAGTTTGCCGCGGGAGGTGTGCCGTTCCTGAGCCTTGGGCCCGCCGCCCTGGGCGACCTGGGCCAGCAGGCCGCGCAGGGCCTGGACCTGGGCGGCCATGGCGGCATGGCTGTGGGCATAATCCGCCGCCTTGGTATTGAGCTGTGACTTGAGAATCATCATGACCCCTGGCGCAGATCAGCGCGTCTCGTTGAACAGTTCGCGGCCGATCAGCATCCGACGGATTTCGCTGGTGCCGGCACCGATCTCGTAGAGCTTGGCATCGCGCAGCAGGCGGCCAGCCGGGAATTCATTGATATAGCCGTTGCCGCCAAGAATCTGGATGGCTTCCAGGGCCATTTGCGTAGCCCGCTCGGCGGTGTACAGGATGACCCCGGCAGCGTCCTTGCGGGTGGTCTCGCCACGGTCACAGGCCTGGGCCACGGCATACAGGTAGGCGCGGCTGGCATTGAGCTGGGTGTACATGTCGGCGATCTTGCCCTGGATCAGCTGGAACTCGCCGATGCTCTGGCCGAACTGCTTGCGGTCGTGAATGTACGGCACCACCAGGTCCATGCAGCTTTGCATGATGCCGGTCGGCCCGCCCGACAACACCACGCGCTCGTAGTCCAGGCCGCTCATCAACACGCGTACACCGCCGTTCAGCTGGCCGAGAATGTTTTCTTCCGGTACTTCGACGTTGTCGAAGAACAGCTCGCAGGTGTTGGAGCCGCGCATGCCCAGCTTGTCGAACTTGTTGCTGCGGCTGAAGCCTGGCCAGTCGCGCTCGACGATGAACGCGGTGATGCCGTGGGCACCCTTGTCCAGGTCGGTCTTGGCATAGATCACGTAGGTATTGGCGTCGGGGCCGTTGGTGATCCAGGTCTTGCTGCCATTGAGTACGTAGCGGTCGCCGCGCTTTTCTGCGCGCAGCTTCATCGACACCACGTCGGAGCCGGCATTGGGCTCGCTCATGGCCAGCGCGCCAATGTGCTCGCCGCTGATCAGCTTGGGCAGGTACTTGAGTTTCTGTGCGTGGCTGCCGTTGCGGTTGATCTGGTTGACGCACAGGTTGGAGTGGGCACCGTAGGACAGTGCCACCGACGCCGAGGCCCGGCTGATTTCCTCCATGGACACCACGTGGGCCAGGTAGCCGAGGCCGGCGCCGCCATATTCTTCCGACACGGTGATGCCCAACAGGCCCATGTCGCCGAACTTGCGCCACATATCGGCAGGGAACAGGTTGTCGTGGTCGATTTGCGCGGCACGCGGGGCCAGCTCGGCGGCGACGAAGGTGCGCACCTGGTCACGGAGCATGTCGATGGTTTCGCCCAGGGCGAAGTTCAGGGTGGGGTAATGCATGCAGGGGCACCTTGTTGTTCTTGAAATGGGTTACACCGTAGCTCATGGAGCTGTCGCCGGACCCTGTGGGAGCGGGCGTGCCCGCGAATGCATCAGCAGGGCCGCCGTCAATTTCCTGAATGATCGCATTCGCGGGCACGCCCGCTCCCACAAGGTTCGGCTTCACGCCTGAGGATCGGTGTTGTTCATCACCTTTACGTTAACGTAAACCTGGCTTAGGCCGGGTGTCAATCTGATCGTCACCTTTACGTAAACGTAAATCTGCGCCAGAGTATCTCCGCTTGCTTCAGCCGTGCCCAGAACAACCACAAGAAGGGACACCCATGAGTCAACCAAGCTATACCCGCGGCCGCCAGGACCAGCCGTTGCTGACCCAGACCATCGGCCAGGCCTTTGACGCCACCGTGGCGCGTTGCGCCGATGGCCAAGCCCTGGTTTCGCGCCACCAGGGCGTGCGCTACAGCTGGCGGCAACTAGCCGAACAGGTCGACGCGTGTGCCCGCGCCTTGATGGCGCTGGGCCTGAACCGCGGCGACCGGTTGGGCATTTGGTCACCCAACTGCGCCGAATGGTGCGTGTTGCAACTGGCCAGCGCCAAGGTCGGGGGAATCCTGGTCAACATCAACCCGGCCTACCGGGTGGGTGAGCTGGAATACGTGTTGCGCCAGGCCGGGTGCCGTTGGCTGGTCTGCGCCGATGCTTTCAAAAGCTCCGATTATCACGCCATGGTTCAGGCGCTGGTGCCAGAGCTGGCGAGCGCCCCCGCGTGCGCACTGGCCAGCCAGCGCCTACCCGAGCTGCGCGGGGTCATCAGCCTGGCAGCCAACCCGCCGGCTGGTTTCCTGGCATGGCAAGCCCTGGCCGGGCTGGCCGGGCAAACCTCGAGCGAAGCCTACCTGGCCCGCCAAAGCGGGCTGCAGTTCGACCAACCGGTGAATATCCAGTACACCTCCGGCACTACCGGTGCACCCAAGGGCGCCACGTTGAGCCACTACAACATCCTCAACAACGGCTTCATGGTCGGCGAAAGCTTGGGCCTGGGCGAGCGCGACCGCATGGTGATCCCGGTGCCCCTGTACCACTGCTTTGGCATGGTCATGGCCAACCTGGGTTGCATCACCCACGGCAGCACCATGATCTACCCCAGCGATGCCTTCGATGCCGAACTCACCCTGCGTGCGGTGGCCGAGGAGCGTGCCAGCATTCTCTATGGCGTGCCTACCATGTTCATCGCCATGCTCGACCACCCGCTACGCGCCCAGGTGGACCTTTCCAGCCTGCGCAGCGGCATCATGGCAGGGGCGACTTGCCCGATCGAGGTGATGCGCCGGGTGATCGACCAGTTGCACATGGCCGAGGTGCAAATCGCCTATGGCATGACCGAAACCAGCCCGGTTTCGCTGCAAACCGGGCCAGAGGATGAGCTGGAGCTACGGGTTGCCACCGTTGGCCGCACGCAGCCACAGCTGGAAAACAAGCTGGTGGACGCTGACGGCTGCATCGTTCCGCGCGGCGAGATCGGCGAACTGTGCACGCGCGGCTACAGCGTGATGCTCGGCTACTGGGACAACCCCGAGGGTACAGCGGCAGCCATCGACCCGGCCGGCTGGATGCACTCGGGTGACTTGGCGGTGATGGACGAACACGGCTACGTGCGGATCGTGGGGCGCAACAAGGACATGATCATTCGCGGTGGCGAGAACATTTACCCGCGTGAACTGGAAGAATTCTTCTACACCCACCCGGCAGTGGCGGACGCCCAGGTGATCGGTATTCCGTGCAGCCGTTATGGCGAGCAGATCGTCGCATGGGTCAAGTTGCACCCTGGCCACACGGCCACCGCCGAAGAACTGCAATGCTGGTGCAAGGCACGCATAGCCCACTACAAGGTGCCGCGGCATATCCGTTTCGTAGACGAATACCCGATGACGGTAACCGGTAAGGTGCAGAAGTTTCGCATGCGCGAGATCAGCATCGCCGAACTCGGTGTCGATAGCGCGGGTTGACGGACCAGGCTGTCCGGTTTACCCGCACCGGCAGTTGCCCGCCTGCACCGACCTTGCAGGCGGCAAGGTCGGTAACCTGGTCTACCCTTAGGCTTTCACCGGTGGTTCCTGGTTCGGCGGGTCGCCCACCGTCGGCGGTTCGGTTGGCTTGACTGGCAGCTCGTCCGGGTCTTGCTCCGGCACGGGCGGCGGCAAGCTCGGGTCGTCGATGTTCGGATCGGGGGTTTCCGGTGGTGTTGGAATGTTCATGGCCTGACCTCGCGTGGGTGGTTTGAAGAGGTACTGCAGGCTTGGACTTCGGCCAGCTGCGATTCGCTCAGTTTTTTTTGAACCCTCACGCCCGCGCCCGGCTCTGAACCCTTACCGCCACCAGCCTGAGGGAGCAAGGTCGATGTCACGAAACGAGCTTTTTGAAAGCGTGCCAATGGCCAACGATCATCCTGACCAGGCCATCAGCCTGGCCCAGGCGCTGCTGGCCCCTCGCATCGTGATCGAGGACACCCAGCCGGTGCTCGACGCCGGCACCTTCGCCGCCAAGGCCATCAGTGGTCAACCGGTTGCCGTCAGCAGCAAGGTCTACAGCGATGGCCACGATCGCCTGGCCGTGGTGCTCAACTGGCGCCCGGCGCACAGCCAGCGTTGGCAATGCGTGCCGATGCAGTCGGCGGGCAACGACCTGTGGCTGGCCGAGTTCACCCCCACCGAGCTGGGGCCGCATGTGTTCGTTATCCAGGCCTGGATCGACCCGTTCGCCACGTACTGCCACGACCTGGAAAAAAAGTACCATGCTGGCGTCGAGGTCAGGCTGGAGCTGGAAGAGGGGCGGCTGATGCTCGGCCAGGGCATTGCCCTGTGCGATGGCGCCGTGCGCAACGAGCTTGAGGCCGTGCTGCAGCGCCTGGCGGAGGTGGGCAGTGACGACCAGGTGGCGCTGCTGCTGGACCCGCGCACCGCCCGGCTGATGGCCGAGGCCGAGCACCGCAGCTACCTGGCCCGCAGCCGCGAATTCCCGCTCGATGTCGACCGCCCGGCTGCGCAGTTCGCCAGTTGGTACGAACTGTTCCCACGCTCGATCACCGATGACCCGCAGCGCCATGGCACCTTCAACGATGTGCACCAGCGGCTGCCGATGATCCGTGACATGGGCTTCGACGTGCTGTACTTCCCGCCCATTCACCCTATTGGCCTGCAGCACCGCAAGGGGCGCAACAATGCGCTCACGGCCGAGCCGGGTGACCCGGGCAGCCCCTATGCCATCGGCAGTGCAGAGGGTGGCCACGAAGCGATTCACCCGCAGTTGGGCAGCCGCGAAGACTTCCGCCGCCTGGTGGCGGCGGCTGCCGAGCACGGCCTGGAAATTGCCCTCGACTTCGCCATCCAGTGCTCCCAGGACCACCCCTGGCTCAAGCAGCACCCGGGCTGGTTCAGTTGGCGCCCGGACGGCACCATCCGCTATGCCGAGAACCCGCCAAAAAAATACCAGGACATCGTCAACGTCGACTTCTATGCCCCCGAAGCAGTACCCAGCCTTTGGTTGGCGCTGCGCGATGTGGTGGTGGGCTGGGTCGAGGAAGGCGTGAAGACGTTCCGCGTCGATAACCCGCACACCAAGCCGCTGCCATTCTGGCAATGGCTGATCGCCAATGTGCGCAGCCAGTACCCGGAGGTGATCTTCCTCGCTGAGGCGTTCACCAAGCCCGCCATGATGGCGCGCCTGGGCAAGGTCGGCTATGCGCAAAGCTACACCTACTTCACCTGGCGCAACACCAAGCAAGAGCTACGCGAATTTTTCGAGCAACTCAACCAGCCGCCATGGAGCCAGTGCTACCGCCCCAATTTCTTCGTCAATACCCCCGACATCAACCCGTTCTTCCTGCACACCTCCGGCCGTGCCGGTTTCCTCATTCGTGCAGCATTGGCGACCATGGGCTCAGGGTTGTGGGGTATGTATTCCGGTTTCGAACTGTGCGAAAGCGCCGCGTTGCCAGGCAAGGAGGAATACCTGGACTCGGAGAAATACCAGCTGCGCCCGCGCGACTTCAGCCAGCCCGGCAACATCATTGCCGAGATCGCCCAGCTCAATCGCATCCGCCGGCAGAACCCGGCCTTGCAAACCCACCTCGGCGTCGCGTTCTTCAACTGCTGGAACGACAACATCCTGTACTTCGCCAAGCGTACGCCCGAGCGCGACAACTACATCCTCGTGGCAATCAGCCTAGACCCGCACAACGCTCAGGAGGCGCACTTCGAGCTGCCGCTGTGGGAGCTGGGGCTCGATGACAACGCCCAAACCCAGGGTGAAGACCTGATGAATGGTCACCGCTGGTCGTGGTACGGCAAGACCCAGTTCATGCGCATCGAACCTTGGCACCAACCATTCGGCATCTGGCGTATCGAAAAGGCCGGTTAGGGCATAGGTACCGGGCCGCCTTGCGGCCCATCGCCGGCAAATAGGCTGCACGGCAGCCGCAACGCCAGCCAACACGGTCCACAGACATGCAAGGAGTCACCCATGGCCAAGCGGTCCCGCCCGGCAGCCTTCATCGACGACCCGCTGTGGTACAAGGACGCTGTCATCTATCAGTTGCACATCAAGTCGTTCTTCGACTCGAACAACGATGGCATCGGTGATTTCGCCGGCCTGATCAGCAAGCTGGACTACATTGCCGAGCTGGGCGTCAACACCCTGTGGTTGCTGCCGTTCTATCCTTCGCCGCGGCGCGACGACGGCTATGACATCGCCGAGTACAAGGCCGTGCACCCGGACTACGGCAGCATGGCCGATGCCCGTCGCTTCATCGCCGAGGCGCACAAGCGTGGCCTGCGGGTCATCACCGAACTGGTCATCAACCACACCAGCGACCAGCAACCCTGGTTCCAGCGCGCCCGCCACGCCAAGCGTGGCAGCAAGGCGCGCGACTTTTACGTATGGTCCGATGACGACCAGAAGTACGATGGCACCCGCATCATTTTCCTCGACACCGAGAAGTCCAACTGGACCTGGGACCCGGTGGCAGGCCAGTATTTCTGGCACCGCTTCTACTCGCACCAGCCAGACCTCAACTTCGACAACCCGCAGGTGCTCAAGGCGGTAATCGGGGTGATGCGCTTCTGGCTCGACCTGGGCGTGGACGGGCTGCGCCTGGACGCCATCCCTTACCTGATCGAACGCGATGGCACCAACAACGAAAACCTCGCTGAAACCCACGGGGTGCTCAGGGCCATACGCGCCGAGATCGATGCCAACTACCCAGACCGCATGCTGCTTGCCGAAGCCAACCAGTGGCCGGAGGACACCCGCCCGTACTTCGGCGAAGGCGACGGCGACGAATGCCACATGGCCTTTCATTTCCCGCTGATGCCGCGCATGTACATGGCCCTGGCCATGGAAGACCGTTTCCCGATCACCGACATCCTGCGCCAGACCCCGGAGATCCCGGCCAACTGCCAATGGGCGATCTTTCTGCGCAACCACGATGAGCTGACCCTGGAAATGGTCACCGACCGCGAGCGCGACTACCTGTGGAACTACTACGCAGAAGACCGCCGCGCGCGCATCAACCTAGGCATCCGTCGGCGCCTGGCGCCCTTGCTGCAGCGTGACCGCCGGCGCATCGAACTGCTCACCAGCCTGCTGCTGTCGATGCCCGGCACGCCCACGCTGTACTACGGTGACGAGCTGGGCATGGGCGACAACATCTACCTGGGCGACCGCGATGGCGTGCGCACGCCCATGCAATGGTCGCCGGACCGCAATGGCGGTTTTTCCCGCGCCGACCCACAGCGCCTGGTGCTGCCCCCGGTGATGGACCCGTTGTACGGCTACCAGACGGTCAACGTCGAGGCACAAAGCCACGACCCGCACTCGCTGCTCAACTGGACCCGGCGCATGCTGGCGGTGCGCAAGCAACAGAAGGCTTTCGGCCGTGGCACGCTGCGCACGCTGAGCCCCAGCAACCGGCGCATCCTGGCCTACATTCGCGAATACACCGATGCCGATGGCAACACCGAGGTCATCCTTTGCGTGGCCAACGTTTCCCGCGCCGCCCAGGCGGCAGAACTGGAATTGTCACAGTACGCCGACAAAGTACCGGTGGAGATGCTTGGGGGCAGTGCCTTCCCGCCGATCGGTCACCTGCCGTTCCTGCTGACATTGCCACCCTATGCCTTTTACTGGTTCCTGCTGGCATCACACGACCGTATGCCCAGCTGGCACGCCCAGCCCACCGAGGGGTTACCCGAATTGATTACGCTGGTATTGCGCAAACGCATGGAAGAACTGCTGGCGGCGCCTGCCAGCGACACCCTGCAAACCAACATCCTGCCCCAGTACCTGCCGAAACGGCGCTGGTTCGCGGGCAAGGAAGGGCCCATAGACCAGGTACGGCTGTGTTATGGGGTGCGTTTCGGCACCGCCACTACCCCGGTATTGCTCAGCGAGCTCGAAGTGCTCAGTGACGGCGTGGCCACCCGTTATCAATTGCCGTTCGGGCTGCTGCCCGAGGAGCAGATCAACAGTGCGCTGCCACAGCAACTGGCGTTGTCCCGGGTGCGCCGGGCCCATCAGGTGGGTCTGATTACCGATGCGTTCGTGCTTGAGCCGTTCATCCGCGCCGTATTGCGTGCGTGCCAGGAAAGCACGCGGCTGGCGTGCGGCGACGCTGACGGCGAGCTGCGTTTCGACAGCACCGAGCAACTGGCCGGCCTGGGGCTGAATGAAGAAAGCGAGGTGCGCTACCTCAGCGCCGAACAGTCCAACAGCTCGGTGGTCATCGGCGACCGCGTGGTGCTCAAGTTGATCCGCCGGGTCAACCCGGGCATTCACCCGGAGCTTGAAATGAGCGCCTACCTGACCACTGCCGGCTTCGCCAATATTTCACCACTGCTGGCCTGGGTCAGCCGCGTAGATGCGCAGGCAGCCCCGCACCTGCTGATGATCGCCCAAGGCTACCTGAGCAACCAGGGCGATGCCTGGGCCTGGACCCAGAACACCCTGGAGCGCGCCATCCGTGACCAGATGGAGCCCACCCGTTCGGATACCGAGGCACATACCGACGCCCTCGCCGAACTCACAGCCTTCGCCGCCTTGTTCGGCCAGCGCCTGGGCGAGATGCACGTGTTGCTGGCAGCACCCACCGATGACCCGGCCTTCCAGCCGCGGCCCAGCGATGCCCAGGACCGCGAACGCTGGGTGACCCAGATCAGTGCCGAGTTGACCCATGCCCTCGACCTGCTGGCGCAGCACCGCGACCACCTGGACCGCGACAGCCAGGCGCTGGTCGACGACCTGCAGCAACAGCGCGACGGCCTGGTCGAGCATGTTCGCCAGTTGGCCGAGCAGGCCGAGGGCGGCTTGCTGATGCGCGTGCACGGTGACTTGCACCTGGGCCAGGTGCTGGTGGTGCAGGGCGATGCCTACCTGATCGATTTCGAGGGTGAGCCGGCCCGGCCCCTGGAAGAACGCAGGGCCAAACACAGCCCTTACAAAGATGTCAGCGGCGTACTGCGGTCGTTCGACTATGCTGCTGCGATGATCTTGCGCAGCGCGTCTACGGTGGACCTTTCCGAGGCGGCTCGGCAGGCGCGGCAACGGGTGGCCCGGCAGTACCTGCACCAGTCGCGGCATGCCTTCATCGAGGCGTACGGGCTGGCCACCGCTGCCATGCCCCATGCCTGGCAGCAGGCGGAAGGCGAGCGTGCTGCACTGGAGCTTTTCTGCCTGGAAAAGGCCGCCTACGAAATTACTTATGAAGCCGAGAACCGGCCGAGTTGGCTGGCCGTGCCTTTGCATGGCTTGCATGGACTGATCAGTACCTGGGGAGAGTCAGAATGAACGTAACAACGCGTGAAAACGGCGGCCTTCGGCAACGGGACCTCGACGCCCTGGCCCGCGCCGAACACGCCGATCCATTTGCGGTACTCGGCCCCCATGACGACGGCGCTGGCGGGCAGGTGGTCAACGCCTTCCTCCCCGGCGCCCTGAATGTGCGCATTCTTGCCCGCGAAGACGGGCGCATCCTTACCGAAATGGCGCAGGGCAGCCTGCCAGGCTTGTTCACCGCGCACCTCGATACAGCACAGCCTTACCTGCTGCAGATCGGCTGGGCTGGTGGCGAGCAGGTGACCGAGGACCCGTATAGCTTCGGTCCGCAATTAGGCGACATGGACCTGCACCTGTTTGCCGAGGGCAACCACCGCGACCTGTCCGGGCGTTTCGGCGCGCAGCCGGTGCAGGTCGAGGGCGTCGACGGGGTGTGCTTTTCGGTGTGGGCCCCCAACGCCCGGCGGGTATCGGTGGTGGGCGACTTCAACAACTGGGATGGGCGCCGCCACCTGATGCGCCTGCGCCATGGTGCCGGGGTGTGGGAGCTGTTCATCCCACGGCTGGGCGTGGGTGAAACCTACAAGTTCGAAGTGCTCGGCAAGGATGGCATCCTGCCGTTGAAGGCCGACCCCCTGGCCCGCGCTACCGAATTGCCGCCCAGCACGGCGTCCAAGGTAGCGGGTGAGCTGGGCCATGCCTGGCAAGACCACGACTGGATGGCGCAACGGGCGCAGCGCCATGCGTACAACGCGCCATTGTCGATCTATGAGCTGCACCCCGGCTCCTGGCGCTGCGAAATGGACGAGGCCGGCGAAGTCGGGCGCTACTACAACTGGCGGGAACTGGCCGAGCGCCTGGTGCCGTATGTGCAGGCGCTGGGCTTCACCCATATTGAACTGCTGCCGATCATGGAGCACCCGTTCGGTGGTTCCTGGGGCTACCAGCCACTGTCGATGTTCGCCCCCACCTCGCGCTATGGCAGTGCCGAGGACTTCGCCGCCTTCATCGATGCCTGCCACCAGGGCGGCATCGGGGTATTGCTCGACTGGGTACCGGCGCACTTCCCCACAGACGAACATGGCCTGGCGCGCTTCGACGGCACGGCCCTGTACGAGTACGACAACCCGCTGGAAGGCTACCACCAGGACTGGAACACGCTGATCTACAACCTGGGCCGCAATGAGGTGCGCGGGTTCATGATGGCCTCTGCGCTGCATTGGTTGAAGCATTTCCACATCGACGGGCTGCGCGTCGATGCGGTGGCCTCGATGCTGTACCGGGACTATTCGCGCAAGGCCGGCGAGTGGGTGCCCAACCGCCACGGCGGGCGCGAAAACCTCGAGGCCATCGACTTCATTCGCCACCTCAACGGTGTGGCGGCCCATGAGGCGCCGGGGGCGTTGATCATCGCCGAGGAGTCCACCGCCTGGCCCGGGGTCAGCCAGCCGATCGAACAGGGCGGGCTGGGCTTTGCCTACAAGTGGAACATGGGCTGGATGCACGACACCCTGCACTATATCCAGAACGACCCGGTCCACCGTGCCCACCACCACAACGAGATGAGCTTTGGCCTGGTGTATGCCTACTCCGAGCATTTCATCCTGCCCATTTCCCATGACGAAGTGGTACACGGCAAGCACTCGCTGATCGACAAGATGCCCGGCGACCGCTGGCAGAAGTTCGCCAACCTGCGCGCTTACCTGGCCTTCATGTGGGCCCACCCCGGCAAGAAGCTGCTGTTCATGGGCTGCGAATTTGGCCAGTGGCGGGAGTGGAACCACGATAGCCAGCTGGACTGGTACCTGCTGCAGTACCCTGAGCACCAAGGCGTGCAGCGCCTGGTGAGTGACCTCAACCGGCTCTACCGCGAGGTGCCTGCGTTGCATGAGCAGGACTGCCAGCCACAGGGCTTCCAGTGGCTGATCGGTGACGATGCGCAGAACAGCGTGTTTGCCTGGCTGCGCTGGAGCAGCAGTGGCGAACCCGTGCTGGTGGTCGCCAACTTCACCCCGGTTCCGCGTGAGGGTTACCGCATTGGCGTGCCGTTCGGCGAGCGCTGGCAGGAGCTGTTGAACAGCGATGCCGAGATGTACGCCGGCTCCAATGTCGGCAACCTTGGGCTGGTGCACAGCGAAGACATCGCCAGCCACGGCCAGCCGCAGTCGTTGGCCCTGAACCTGCCCCCGCTGGGTGTGCTGGTGATGAAGCCCGCCTGATGCATCAGCTGTGCTGGCCCTGCCGCTGGTTTGCCGGCGCCAGGGCCAGCGCAGGCTACCACCGCATGCGCACCCCAAGGCTGCCAATCAGCCCATTGAGGTCATTGCCATCCACATCGCTGCTGTAGTCGGCACTGACGAACATGGCCACCGAGGGCGTTACCCGCGCCACCAGCCCCAGGCCCAGTTCCACTGTTGTCGAAAAGCGCGAACTGGAGATCTTGTCGACCTGTTCCAGCTTCACTTCGTCAGGGTTGCTGAAGTCATACCACACGTTGGTCCGCACATAAGGCTCCAGGGGCATGCCGCGCATTTCATAGCGCCCGGACAATGTGGCGCCGACGCGGCCGCTCCAGCTGGGCTGGCTGTCGAAGGCCTGCCGGGTTGCGTGCTGCCCTTGGCTGCCGGGGAAGAACTGCTGGTTCATCAATTGCGCCTGGGGTTCGATCACCCAACTGCCAGCCAGGGGGATCGGATAGCCGCCCTCCACCGAGAAAGTCATCGCGTGGCCGCTGTCGCCCGGCCGTTGGCCGGTGTCACCCCGGCCATCCACCTCGATGCGCGAACCCACGGCCACGGCATCCAGGTGCCAGCCCTGCGCGTGGGCCATGCTCCAGTACATGCCCTGGCTTTCCCCGCTCAGTTGCGTAGCATTGCGCGGCTTGTCGCCCAACAGCGGGCGCATACCATTGAAGCTGCTTTGCAGGTTGTTGTGGCCGACCACCCTCCCGGCGCGTTGCACATCGCCTTCTGGCGTTGCACGCACGAACAGCTCGGGGCCGGTCATCAGCTGCTGGTCGGGCGCTGCGAGCGGTTCGGGCGCTTGCGTGCCGTTGCGGGGTAGGGGCGGATAAAGCTGTGACCACTCATACGCGAACGTTTCCACCGGGGTTGCCAGAAGCAGCGACGTGGAAACCGCGTAGAAAAGACGGTCGATGCGCACGGGGCTCGAAGTGGTTTTCATGGCGGGTCTCCTTTGCTCTTGTGAAGTACAGCTTGAGGACCTGGTCTGTTGTCACAGGCTGTACGGCAAAACAGAGGGCGACCCAAACCAGCACGCCCGCTTCGGCACACGCGCCCAAAGGCGCACGCTAGAGGCTCGGCGCGAGATTTTTACTGCTCGATAATCTTCAGCTAAGGAGAGGGGAGGGCTTGCGTCAAGAAAACGTGAAAGGCCCGTTCACCTTTTTTGGGGGTGACCAAGGCGCTGATTCAAAAGAAAAACCGTGCGGCTATAGCGGCGTTTGCTATTTCCCGCACGGGCGCTATGAAGAATGATTGCTAGCGCCACGCTTCGACAGTGGCGGCGTTCGATCTCACAGGCACTGAAGAGGCCGCGGCGGGCACTGCCCACCGCGCCTACCCGGTTCACTCGTCTTCGCGTTGCAACACCATCAACACCATCGAGCGCCCCTTCACCTCGAAGGTGCTGTCGAACTGCAGGTGCTGGCCCTTGCGCAGTTCGGGCCGGTCAGTGTCGATCAGGCAGTTCCAGTGGTCGCCATCCGGTACTGTCGGCAGCTTGAACGGCACCACATCATGGTGCGAGTTGACGATCAGCAGCACGGTTGCCTCGGCGCCGGGCCGGGCAATACCGCTGACCTGCGCGCGGCCATCGATCAGCATGCCCAGGCAGCGGCCGTGCGGGTCTTCCCACTGCTCCACGGTCATCTCGCCGCCATCCGGCGCCAGCCAGGTCACGTCCTTGACCCCGATCGCTTCATTGTAATCGCCGACCAGGAACCGCGAGCGGCGCAGTACCGGGTAGGTGAGGCGCAGGCGAGTCAGGCGCTTGACGAAGGCCAGCAGCTCTTTGCCTTCCTCGTCGAGGTCCCAGTTGATCCAGCCGATCTCACTGTCCTGGCAGTAGGCGTTGTTGTTGCCGTGCTGGGTGCGGCTGAACTCGTCGCCCGCCACGATCATCGGCGTGCCCTGGGCCAGCAGCAAAGTGGCGAAGAAGTTGCGCATCTGGCGCATGCGCAGGGCGTTCACGGCCGGGTCTTCGGTCGGCCCTTCGGCGCCGCAGTTCCACGACAGGTTGTTGTCGGTACCGTCCTGGTTGTTCTCGTCGTTGTCTTCGTTGTGCTTGTGGTTGTACGACACCAGGTCGCGCAAGGTAAAACCGTCGTGCGCGGTGATGAAGTTCACCGAGGAGTACGGCCGGCGGCCGCGGTTGTTGAACATGTCGCCCGAGGCCGTCATGCGCGCGGCAAAGTCGGCCAGCTGGCCTTCATCGCCTTTCCAGAAGGCGCGCACGGTGTCGCGGAAGCGGTCGTTCCATTCGGCCCAGCCGGGGGCGAAGTTGCCCACCTGGTAGCCGCCCGGCCCGCAGTCCCACGGCTCGGCAATCAGTTTGACCTGGCTCAGCATCGGGTCCTGGCGGCAGGCCACGAGGAAGCCGTGGCGCTCGCTATAGCCGTCATGGTACCGGCCAAGGATGGTCGCCAGGTCGAAGCGGAAGCCGTCCACGTGCATTTCGCCAGCCCAGTAGCGCAGCGAATCGGTGACCAGTTGCAGCACGCTGGGGTGGCTCAGGTCGAGGGTGTTGCCGGTGCCGGAGTCGTTGATGTAGTAGCGCTTGTCATCGGGCATCAGGCGGTAGTACGAGGCGTTGTCGATACCGCGCATCGACAGGGTCGGGCCGCGTTCGTTGCCCTCGGCGGTGTGGTTGTAGACCACATCGAGAATCACCTCCAGCCCGGCGTCGTGCAGGTGCGCGACCATCTCCTTGAACTCGGCGATCTTGCCGCTGGCCAGGTAGCGCGGGTGGGGCGCGAAAAAGGCGATGCTGTTGTAGCCCCAGTAGTTGTTCAGGCCTTTGTCCAGCAGGTGCTGGTCGTTGACGAACGCGTGAATCGGCAGCAACTCGATACTGGAAACACCCAGGTCCTTGATGTGCTTGAGCAATTCGTCGTTGGCCAAGCCGGCGAAGGTACCGCGCAGCTCCTCCGGCACGGCGGGGTGGCGCATGCTGATGCCGCGGGTGTGCGCCTCGTAGAGGATGGTGCGCTCCCAAGGTACTTGTACGCGCTCGTCACGGCCCCAGGTGAACGCCGGGTCGATCACCTTGCACTTGGGCACGAAGGGCGCGCTGTCACGTTCATCGAACGACAGGTCGTCGTCGGGGTGGCCGATGGTGTAGCCAAACAGTGCCTCGGACCACTTGAGTTCGCCGACCAGCTGCTTGGCATAAGGGTCGATCAGCAGTTTGTTGGGGTTGAAGCGGTGACCGTTTTGCGGCTCGTACGGGCCATAGACGCGGTAGCCATACACCAGGCCAGGGTGCGCATCGGGCAGGTAGCCATGGTAGATCTCGTCCGTGTATTCGGGCAGCTCGATGCGTTCGAGCTCATGCTCGCCGGTGGCGTCGAACAAGCACAGCTCGACCTTGGTGGCATTGGCCGAAAACAGGGCGAAGTTGACGCCCAGCCCATCCCAGGTGGCGCCTAGGGGAAAGGGTTGGCCTTCGCGGATGCGGGTTGGGGCAACCGAGCGGGTTTTCTTCGGGGTACGGGGGCTCATGGCAATCCTCAAATGGCCGTGGTGGAAGGTATGGAAGTGATGCAGTGCTGCCCAGGTGCCCTCTCGGTGGCGCCCGGTCCCCTGAAGCAACCACGACCGCCAGCCGTGTGGCGATCATGGGGGGGCGGGCAGGCCGCGAAGTGGCCGAAACCGGTTTAACCGGCAGTTGGCTTTTTGACCGCCCGTGGTTTCTTCGCCGCCGCGGGTTTTACCCCCGGCAGTGCCGCGACCTTGGGTTCGGCCGGCGGCTTGGGCTCGGCTGCCGACTTGGGTTTGGCAGGGGCCCGCTTGCGCGGTGCGGCTTTTGGCGCCAGGGCCTCGGCCTCGGCCAGCTTGCGGGCCATTTCCCAGTGGCGGTCTTCTTGGCCGGCGGGTTTACCTTCTGACTCCCAGATCTGGTAGGCAAATTCGCGAATACGCTTTTCATCGACACTCATCGAAACGCTCCTGATGCTCAAGATTGTTGGATCAACAGGTTGACCGGAAACTCCGCCAGCACGGCGCTCAACATCAGCTCCCTTGATGAGCTGACCGCCGCGCATGGGAAAAGTCCCGTGGAATTGGCAGGTGATACGGCAAACGGTAAAACCAGCCGGGTGTCGTCCCAGTTCTGTGCCGGGATCAACGGTGTTGGCGCGCTGCCGAGCAGGCTGCTGGCCAGGCGCGGGGCCACGACGATGGCGCGTTCGCCTTCACCCAGCCGGGCGAAGGCGATGACCTTGTCGGCATGCCGGCCCTGTACCGTCAGCGGCAGGTAGGCACCGCGGCGGAACAGCTCGGCATGTGCCTGGCGGCAGTCCAGTACACGGGCGACCAAGGCCTGCTTGAGGCGGCCATCGCGCCAGTGCGACAGCAGCTCGGCCACGGGGGTGGCGCTTTCCAGGGTGGCACGCCGCAAAGCGTAGTCCACGGCGCGGCGGTTGTCCGGGTCGACCAGGCTCAGGTCCCAGTATTCGTTGCCCTGGTACAGGTCGGGCACGCCCGGGGTGGTCATGCGCAGCAGGGCCTGCACCAGGCCATTGAGGGCGCCGGGGCAGGCGAGCAGTTGTGCGGCATCGGCCACCGATTGGCGCAACTGCTGGTTTTCACTGCCCAGCAGCAAACCGTCCAGGTAGCGGGCACAGGCCGCCTCGTAGGCTTCGTTCGGTGCGTTCCAGCTGCTGCGCAGCTTGGCCTCGCGCAGGGCCTTCTGCTGCCACTGGCGCACGCGTTCGGCGTATTGGCGCAAGGCATTGGCGTCGTGCAGGTCAAGGTCCAGCGGCCAACTGCCGAGCAGCGTCTGCAACAGCATCAGCTCGTCGCCGGGGCTGGGCGCCAGGCCGTCCTCCAGCGGCGCACGCAGCGGCGCCGCCAGCTCGCGCCAGTGCTCCACGCGGCTGGCCAGCCACGGCCCACGCTCGCTGAGCACGGCCAGGCGGGCGCGTGTGTCTTCGCCACGCTTGTGGTCATGGGTGGCGGTGGCCAGCAGGTTGTCGGGGAAGTCGCGCAGGCGCCGTTGCGCTTCGTTGTGGAAGTGCGCCAGCGGGGCACTGAAGCGCTCGGCCTCGAAGCCCACATCGTTGCGCGACAGCAGCCGCGCGCTGCGGTAGAAGGCCGTGTCCTCCACCGCCTTGGCGGCACTGGGCGCGGTCAGTTGCTGGAAGCGTACGCAGGCATGGCGCAACTGCTTGCGCGCGCGCCCCGGCGGCAATTGCCGCCAGCCTTGGCCACCCAGCCACTGTTCCAGTTGGTCGAGCAGCGGCCAGTCGGCTTCGGCCAGGTCCTGGCGGGCATTGGTCAGGGCTTGCTGGAAAAACCCTTCGTCTTCAGCCGGGCGCCCGCAAGCATTGAAGTAGGTGCGGTACACCGGATAGTGCGCCACCAGCGCCTGCAAGGCACGGCGGATGGCGCCCAAGGTCAGGTCGCGGGTCATCAGGTCGTTGCGGGCGACCTGCAACAGCGCCTGGGCTACCGACTCGCAGTCGCCTGCCAGGCTGGCGTTGAGCACCAGGTGGCGCGCCTGGCGCACTTCTTCAGCAAAGGCCGGGCGCTCGCTGACGTTGGCCCACAACTCGGTCAGCGGTGCTTCGCCGGCCGGGTCGTGCTGCAGCAGCGATACCTGGTTCATGAACTCGTAGCCAGTGGTGCCGTCGGTGTGCCAGTCGAGGTGCAGGTGTTCGCCGCTGCCGAGAATCTTTTCCACGTAGATCGGGAAGTGTTCGACCGCGGCGTTCAGCGGCCGACTGGCCAGCAGGCCGTCGACGCGCCGGCGCAGCTTGCGGCAATAGCCGCGCGGGTCGGCCAGGCCGTCGATATGGTCAATGCGCAGGCCGTCCACCAGGCCGCGTTCCATCAGCTCGAAGAGCTTGGCGTGGGTCGCCTCGAACACCACCGCGCGCTCGACCCGCAGGCCACCCAGTTCGTTGATGTCGAAGAAGCGCCGCCAGTTGATATCGTCGGCGGCGGTGCGCCAGCTGGCCAGCCGGTAAGTCTGGCGCTCCAGCAGCAGGTGCAGGCGCTTGAAGCCGCTTTCGGCACGGCTGTCGAACGCCACCAGGGCCGATTCGAGGTCGGCACCCTGCTGCACCAGGCGCGCCAGTTCGGCGTGCAGGGGCAGGGCGTCAGCCAATGGTGTGGCCGCTTCGCCCAGCGCCGTGAAATGTTCTGCCAGGGCCTGCAAGGCGGGGTCCGGGCTCAGGGCCAGGATCCAGCCGTAGTCGATCGGGCAAATCGGGAAACGGTGCTGGTAGTGGGCGACTTGCAGCACGCCTCGGTCCTTGTCGAACTCCAGCGGAAGTTCGCCGTTTTTCAAGCACACGCCATAGTCGTTGCCCAGGAACGGCAACAGCAATTGCCCGGCCAACAGCGGATCGCTGGAATGCCACTGGATGTCGAAGAATTCTGCGTACGGGCTACGCCGGCCCCAGGCCAGCAGGCATTGCCACCACGGGTTGTCCGCGCCGCCTACGGCCATGTGGTTGGACACGGTGTCGAGGATCAGCCCCATGCCATGCTGGCGCAAGGCCGCGACCAGGCGCTGCAACGCCGCCTCGCCGCCCAGCTCGGGGTTGACCTGGGTCGGGTCGACCACGTCGTAGCCGTGGCGTGAACCGGCACGGGCCTTGAGGATGGGTGAGGCATACAGGTGGCTGATGCCCAGTTGGGCGAAGTAGGGCACCAGCGGCACGGCGTGGTCGAGGGTGAAGTCACTGTGGAACTGCAGGCGCAAGGTGGCGCTCAAGGGCTTCATCGGTCACGCTCCCAGGCTTGTTCGCGGGCTTGGGCAAGCAGCTCCAGGCGCCGCGCGGCATCGTCGTCATTGAGCAGTTCATGCACCGGGCGGGCGAAGCGCCGGCGCCAGTTGGGGTGGCCGGTGGTGGTGCCTGGCAGGTTGGGTTGCTCGTCGCAGCCCAACAGGTCTTCCAGCGGTATTAGCACCAGGGGCGCCCGGGTATGGCCCACGTAGCGGATGGCGGCATCGATCACGGCGTCATCGTCCTTGAGCACGCCATAGTTGGCCTGCAAGGTGCGGCGCAGGCCGTCGTGTTGTTTCTGGCGGTCGTGGCGCCAGTGCAGTTCGGTGGCAGCGTCAATGAGTTGCAAGCGGTGGCTCCAGTCGATGTCGCGGTTTTTCAGCCAGCCGGCCAGGGGCGCCAGGTCGTGTGTACCGGTAGTGGCCAGGGCGTTGTCGGGCCAGTCCAGTATCGGCGTGAACTGCCCAGGCTGGCGCTGCTCGAAAGGCAGCACGCGCATGCCCAGCACGGCTTTCTCGGCCAGGGCTTCGCGCAGGCCGGCGGGCACCGTGCCCAGGTCTTCGCCAAGGATGATGGCCTGGTGGCGGTGCGATTCCAGCGCCAGCAGCCGCAGCAGGTCCTCCAGCGGGTAGTTGAGGTAGGCACCTTCGCTGGGCTCGGCACCTTGTGGTATCAGCCACAGCCGGCGCAGGCCCATGACGTGGTCGATGCGCAGGCCGCCGGCATGCGCCAGGTTGGCCCGCAACATTTCGATGAACGCGCGGTAGCCGTTGCGCTTGAGGCCTTCGGGCGAAAAGGCGCAAATGCCCCAGTTCTGTCCGGCCCGGTTGAGAATGTCGGGCGGTGCGCCCACATTCAGGCCCGACAGCAATTCGTCCTGGCGGCTCCAGGCCTGGCTGCCGGCACCGTCGGCGCCAACTGCCAGGTCGGCGATCAGGCCCACCCTCATGCCGTTGCCGCGGGCGGCCTCGTGGGCGCGTTGCAGGCCACGCTCGGTGAGCCATTGGCAGAACGCGTGGAATTCCACCTTGGCCGGGTAGGCCTCGGCGATGGCCTGGACTTGCGGGTGACAGGGGTCTTGCCAGGGCTTGGGCCAGTGCCGCCAGTCGGCGCCCAGGCCGTGCTCCACGGCATGGGCCTGCAGCACTTCGAAGCGGCAGTGATGCTCCAGCGCTTCACCGGCGGCTTCGCGGAAGCTGTCGAAGTCCTCGCGCAGCGGGTGGCTGCCTTGGCTGAACCCCTGGTACAGCGCCTCCAGCACACGCAGCTGGGCGCTGGCGGCACGTGGCCAGTCAACCAGCGGGCGCTGCTGCAGGTCTTCCAGCTGTTGCTCCAGGCCGCAGGCTTCGATGGCCATGCGCACTTCCCGTTCACCCAGCAGGGCGGCGGGGCTGGCGTACAAGGTATTGAGCAGCAGGCGGCTGGAGGGCGAGTAGGGGCTGTAATGTTCCTGGTCGATGGCCGACAGGGCATGAATCGGGCTGATGGCCAAGGCATCGGCGCCGCGCTCTGCGGCCGAGCGGGCCAGTTGTTCAAGGGCCAGGCAGTCGCCATAACCGCCGTCGCCAGGGCGGCGCAGGCTGTACAGCTGAACCGCCAGCCCCCAGCAGCGCGCGGGTGTTTGCTGCGCGCTTTGCTCAAGGCTGTCTTCAAGGCTATGGCAACGGGGCGGCGCTACGGCCACCGTGAAACGGCGGCTGTCGATTTCGACCTGGTGGTAGCCGACAGGCAGTTCACCGGGCAGGCGGGCCTGCCGGTCAAGTTCCAGCACACGCGTGGCGCTGTCCTCGAGGGTGCAATGGGCGACGCTGGCCGCGCTGAAATAGCGTGACAGGTCCAGCGGCTGGCCCTGGTCGGCCGTCAACAAGGGCGGTAGGTGCTCACTGTCGTCAGCGGTTTCCAGGGCCTGCAGGCTTGCGGCGATTGCCGCATCGTCGCCGGCCGGGTGGCCCAGGCTTTCGAGCAGGTTGCGCAGCACGTGGTCGCTCACGCGCTGAGGGCGGTCATTGGCGTCGATCCAGTCGCGGCTAAGCCCGACGCGGTTCGCCAAGCGGTGCAGGGCGGTTTCGCTCATGGGCGCTCCTGGGTAGGGGGAAGCAGGCTGACCACGCAGCTGTACGCCGCCAGTTGGCTGTCGGGGTGGCGAGCATCGCCGCTGTCGAACAACCGCAAGGGCGGTGGCGGCAGCTCGACCGGCTGCGGGCTGTCGGCCAGATTCAGGTCGATGCGCAAGGTGTGGCCATTGCCCAGCTGCCAGCGTGCGGTGACTGCCTTGTCACCGTGCACCTCGGCGCCCAGCGCACAGCTGCCAGGCAGGTGCGGGATCACATGGTGGCGGCGCAGGTCGAGCAACTGCTGATACAGGCCGTGCCAGCCGGCCAGCACCTGCTTGCTGTAAGGGCGCGATGCGGCATAGGTCTGTTCGGCGTTGGGATCGGGAATGTGCTCGCGCTGCTCGGGGTCAGCGAAGGCCTTGAAATGGGCGAACTCGCCACGGCGGCCTTCGCGCACTGCATCGGCCAGTTCGTCGTGGAAGTCGGTAAAGAACAGGAAGGGCTGGCAACTGCCTTCTTCGTCACCCATGAACAGCAGGGGGATCATCGGTGCCATCAGGAGCAAGGTGGTGGCAGCGCGCAGCGCCGGCGGTGGGCACAGGCGGGTCAGGCGCTCGCCCAGTGCGCGGTTGCCCACCTGATCGTGGTTCTGCAAGAACAGTACGAAGGCACTGGGTGGCAGATGCGCACTGGGTTCGCCGCGCGGCGTTCCGTGGCGGTTGGCCTGGCCCTGGAACACGAAGCCTTCGGCCAGGCAGCGTGCCAGCTGGTCGATGGGGCGGTCCTTGTAGTCGGCATAATAGCCTTCGGTCTCGCCGGTGAGCAGCACATGCAGGGCGTTGTGGCCGTCATCGTTCCACTGCGCGTCGAAACCCTGTTGCAACAGGGTGGCCTGGTTGTGCTCGTTCTCCAGCACCAGCCACACGTGGCGCCCGGGCTCCACTGCGGCACGCACGCGCTCGGCCAGTTCCACCAGAAAATCGGGCTGGTCGATGGCATGTACGGCATCCAGGCGCAGGCCGTCGCAGCGGTAGTCGCACAGCCACATCAGTGCGTTCTGGATAAAGTATTCGCGCACCTGCGGGCGGCGGAAGTCGATGGCCGCGCCCCAGGGCGTCTGCCGGTCTTCCCGGAAGAACGGGCTGGCATACTGGTGCAGGTAATTGCCGTCGGGGCCGAAGTGGTTGTACACCACGTCCACCAGTACCATCAGCTTTTCACCATGGGCCTGGTCGACCAGCGCGCACAGTTGCTCAGGGCTGCCGTAGGTGTGCTGCGGGGCGTAGGGCAATACACCGTCGTAGCCCCAGTTGCGCTCGCCCGGGAACTGCCCCAGGGGCATCAGCTCTATTGCGCTGATACCCAGCGCGGCCAGCTTCGGCAGTTGCCGGGCTACGCCCTGGTAGCCATCGAGCAGGCCTACGTGCAGCTCCTGAATGACCGCCTCGTGCCAGGGGCGGCCTAGCCACGGGTGCTGCCAGGGGTAGCTGGCCACATCCACCACCTGGCTGGGGCCGTGCACGCCAGTGGGCTGGTAGCGCGACGCCGGGTCGGCCACCTGCAGTTCATCATCAATTCGAAAGTGGTAACGGTCGCCGGCCCGGCAGGGCGCCACGCCGCTGAACCAACCGTCTTCATCGGGCTGCAGGGCGATAGCCGGCTGCTGCTCCATTTCCACGCTCACGCTGCGCGCATCGGGTGCCCAGAGGGCGAAGCGCGCCGACGTGGCGTCCAGCAAGTGTGCGCCATGCCTGTGCATCTTACTGCCCTCGCTCAGTAGTGGCTCAGTTGTGCTTGCTTGACCAGGTCTTCGTACAGCCGGGCGTAGGGTTCCACCGCCTGGCACCAGTTGAACGGCTGGGTCATCGACAGGCAGCGCATGGCGTTGAGCAGGTCCTTCTTGCCATAAACATAGAAGGCGCGGCCAAGCGCTTCGCGGTAGCTGTCGACGGTCGACTCGTTGAACAGGAAGCCCGTGACCCCACACTCGATGGTGTCAGCCAGGCCGCCGGTATTGCGCGCCACTGGCAGGGAGCCAAAGCGCTGGGCATACATCTGGCTGAGCCCGCAGGGCTCGTAGCGCGAGGGCATCAGCAGGAAATCACTGCCGGCGAACATGCGCCGGGCGTCGGTTTCGTTGAAGCCGATGCGTACCCCGATACGGCCTGGGTGGCGCAGCGCCAGTTCGCGCATGGCCTGTTCTTCCTCGGGCTCGCCACGGCCGATGATCGCGATCTGCCCGCCTTGTTCGACGATGTAGTCGGCCACGCCCAAGGTCAGGTCCAGGCCTTTCTGGTAAACCAGGCGCGAAACCACTGCGAACAGTGGGCCGTCGGAGTCGTCCAGGCCGAACAGTTGGCGTACTTCGTGGGTATTGCGTGCCTTGCCTTCCCAGTCATTGATGCTGAAGTTGTGCTGCAGGTGCTTGTCGGTGGCCGAGTCCCAGCTTTCGTCGATACCGTTGGGTATGCCGCCAAGCAGGCCTTGCTGGGCTTTGCTGGCGAGGAAACCATCCAGGCCGCAGCCGAATTCCGGGGTGGTGATTTCCCGGGCATAGGTGGCGCTGACCGTGGTGATGTGGCTGGAGTAGGCAAGGCCGGCCTTGAGGAACGATAGCTTGCCGTAGAATTCCATGCCTTCCTGCTGCATGGCGTGTTCCGGGATGGCCAGTTCGGGGCTGCAACCACGGCTGTACACACCTTGATAGGCCAGGTTGTGGATGGTGAACAGGGTTGGCGTGTTGAGGCCGCGCCAGTGCATGTAGGCTGGCGCCAGGCCGGCAGGCCAGTCATGCGCATGCACCACTTCGGGCTTCCAGTGGATCATGCCTTCGCCGGCTGCGATTTCCGCCGCGGCCAGGCCCAGGCGAGCGAAACGGATGTGGTTGTCTGGCCAGTCGCGACCGTTGTTGGCGCCGTAGGGGGTGCCGTCGCGCTGGTACAGTTCGGGGCAGATGAGCACATAGATGACCAGGCCGTCGGGCATGTCCATGCGGCCGATCTTGCATGGCGGCAGGGCTGCGTGGCCGCCCAGTTCGCCGACGATATGGATCGGGTTGTCGCTTTCGACCACCTGCGGGTAGCCCGGGATCAACACCCGAACATCGTGCAGGTGCGCCAGGGCGCGCGGCAGGGCTGCAGACACGTCACCCAGGCCGCCCGTCTTGACCAGGTCGGCGATTTCCGAGGTCACGAACAGAATCTTGCGCTTGTTGGGGTTGTGCTGGCGCTGGGCGCCGGGTGCCTTGGCTGTCGTGGCGAAATCCGGGGTGAGCGGTTCGCGCTTCTCGGTGGTGAACGTGTTTACGTGTGGCTCGACAGCGGCACTGATCATACTTCTCTCCGTCCCTATGCTTGCCGGGTGCTGGCACCCGTGGCGTTGTTTCGTGCTAATTCTCTCTGCTTGCTGAATACGTACTGCTTTCCATGCCCCAAGGTCGTGCGCACAGGCACCGCGCTCCCGGCGTTCCGGCCGAAGGCGTTTGAGCGGGTAGGGGTGGTGGCCGAAGCTGGGAGATCCCGTTGCGTTTGGCCTACTTAGTTCCTGACCTGCCCGCGTTCCGTAAAGTTCGACTTATTTTCGTCACTCTTCCATTGAGCAAATCGCGGGCCGAAAACCGAGTGTAGGAGAGAAAAGGCAGAGAAGGTGACCCACTGGTCACATTTGAGAGCACGCGGGCTAGACGCAAACGTTGGCGTTTGTGAGTGGATGTGAACAAGCATGAAGCGGGGTGGGTAATTGCGTGCTGATGCCGCGCCTTTTTGTGGCGCTATGGAGGGCATGCGCCATGTTGGTGCGCTTGTGCTCGCCCGACAAAGGGCCGCCGGGTGGGCGTGGGGTTTATCCGCGAAGCGCCGCTCGCGCGGCGCTCGATCTGGCAGAAGGTGAGCCGCTACAGCCCTTCACCCAGCACCCGGTCGATGCTGTCGACGAAGTAATCCACGCTGGCCCGGCTGGTGCACATTGGCGGCTTGATCTTGAGAATGTTCAGGTGATCCCCTGTGGGTTGCATGAAGATGCCCAATTCCCGCAGCCTGTCGCAGAGCAGCTGGGTTTCCTGCGTGGCGGGCTCCAGTGTTTCGCGGTCACGCACCAGTTGAAGGCCCAGGTGGAAGCCCGAGCCATGCGCGGCGCCGGCCAGCGGGTGCTTGTCGACCAGCGCCTGCAGGCGCGCCTTGAAATAGCGCCCGGTGTCGCGGGCGTTGTCCCACAGGCCTTCTTCCTGCATCACGTCCAGTACTGCCATGCCAATGCGGCAACTGACCGGGCTGCCACCGGCAGACGAGAAGAAATAACCCTCGGCCTCCAGTGCTTCGGCAATGTCGCGGCGGGTAATGACCACCCCCAGCGGCTGGCCGTTACCCATGCCCTTGGCCATGGTGATGATGTCGGGCACCACGCCTTGCTGCTCGAAGCCCCAGAAGTATTCACCCAGGCGGCCATAACCGACTTGCACCTCGTCGGCGATGCACACGCCGCCCCTGGCCCGGACCTTGGCATAGGCCTCGCGCAGGTAGCCCGCTGGCAGCGCGATGCCACCGGCATTGCCGTACACCGGTTCGCAGATGATGCCGGCCAGCTGTCGGCCGCGGGCATCGAGGTCGGCCAGCTTGGCGTCGACATCGCGCAGGTAGTCTGCTGCGCAGTCGGCGCCACGGTAGCGGCCGCGGAAGGTATTCGGCGCCTCGACCGGGTGCACCCAGTCCGGGCGGGTGTGCAACGCTTGCGGGTTGTCGGCGATCGACGTGGAGATGGCATCGGTGGCCACCGACCAGCCGTGGTAGGCCTCCAGCACGCTGAGCAGGTCGCGCCCGCCGCTGTAGGCCCAGGCCAGCCGTATCGCCAGGTCGTTGGCTTCGGTACCGCTGTTGACCATGAAAACCCGGTCGAAGCCTTCGGGTACCAGCTTCAGCAAACGCTCGGAGAATTCGGTGACGGCCGCGTAGTGAAAGCGCGAGTTGGTATTGAGCAACGACCACTGCCGCGCCGACTCGGCGACCATGCGCGGGTGGCCATGGCCCAGTACCGCAACGTTGTTGAGCATGTCGAGGTAAGCGCGGCCTTGCATGTCGAACAGGTAGTTGCGCCAGCCACGTTCGATGTGGGGTGGCTGCGCGTAGTAGTGTTTCTGCGAGCGCGCGAAGCTGGCGTCGCGACGCGCCAACAGGGCCTGTGGGTCAGGCAGTGGCTCGGCATCGCAGTCCAGGCCCAGCAGCGGCGCGGGAGAAGGGCACAGGGCCAGCCAGGCATCGGCATGGGACGGGGGGGCGAAGAACGGTGGCTGGGTGTCGGTGCCCAGGCACACTTGCACGCGAAGCACGCCGCAACTACGGCCCAGCGCCTGGCCCTGGGCCACGGCCTGGCCATCGGCTGGCGCATCCTGCAGCCCCTGTAGCCACAGGGCCCAGTGCGCAGTACGCAGGCAACCGCCAGCATCGCCATGGCGCTGCCAGGTGCCTGCCGCCGGTGCCTGGAGCAGGCTTGCGTGCGGCACATGCAGTTCAACGCCGAGGGCGCAAGTGGCCGGTTCTGCGGCGCGGTCGATATGGGTTTGCGACAGGCGATACTGCCCGTACAGGGTGCAGGCAGGGGCAGGTTGCCGGGTGAGCAGGTGCTGGTCGAAGCCAGGTTGCTCCCAGTTGCCCGCCTCATAGTGCGCACTGAGCACGCCGAGGTCGAGCCGGTGCACCGCCTGCCCATGCAGTTCGGGAAGCAGCGGCGCGCAGCCGCTCATGTCTGGCGTGGCGACCGGCAACCCCGCAGCCCGCAGGATCGCTGCCTGCATCAAGGCGAAGGGCACGGCGGTGGCGGTGTCGAAAATTTCCCACTCATGGGCGACATTGTCGCGGGTGTACTGGTTGCCTGGGTCCACCGCCAACTGCTGTGCGCTGCTCAGCACCAGTACTGCGGCGCGGTTCAGCACCAGTGGCCACAAGGCCCGTAGCTCTGCCTCCGTGAGTGGGTTGTGGGCCTGGTAGGCGCGGATCGCCGGGAGGATCCGCAGCGGGTCGCCTTCGGCGTGGTGCAGCAGCGCCGCACAGGTTACCGACAGGTCGGCGATGCGCCAGGTACGTAGCAGGTCGCCGAAGTCGATCAGCCCTCGCAATTGCCATTGGCGCTGGTCGTCGCGCGCCCACACGGTGTTGTCGTCGGTGATGTCCAGGTGCACGGCTTGGCTTGGCAGGCTGCCGATCAGGGGTGCCAGGTGGTGGGCAGCGACCGCGGTGGCCTGTGTGATGCGGCGGCGCTGGTCGGCATCGTGCAGCACAGGGAGCAGGTGCTCTATCAGCGTTTGCGCATGCTTGGGGTCCCATTGCAGGGTGCGCCCGAGGCCAGGGTGGTCGAAACCGGCCAAGGCCCGATCAAGCTTTGCGCAAAGCCCGCCCAGTTCGGCCATCAGTTGCGCCGGGAGGTGGGCAAGGCGCGTCAGCGGTTGACCCTCGATGTATTCCAGCAGGCGGACCCGCAATGGCTGGTCTGCGACGTCCAGGGCCAGCAAGGCTTCGCCACTGAGTGCCGGGCGCACGCCTGGCACGGGCAGGCCATGCTCGCGCAGGTAGGCGAGGGCCGCATGCTGGGCCTCCAGTTCGACCTGGGCGTAGCTGCCATGGCATGCCTTGAGCACGAAGCTGCCTTGCGGCGCGACCACACGCAGGTTCAGGTCCTGCTGGCTGCCCAAGGCCGACAACTCACCGGTGAGGCCGTAGTGGGCCTGCAGCAGGCCTTGCGCCTGGGGGGCGCTGAGCACAGGGCCTGGCAAGCTGGAACGCTGGACCAGCGCGTGGAGGGCAGGGGAGGCAGTTTGGGGGTGACTGGACATGGGCTCTACCGTTGAGGCGGGTGGACGGAGCGACTTTATGCCCTACCTAGCTGATGACTAAAGACGATCGTCATCAGATTTTCTGATGACTGGTGCAGTGGCTGTTACACACTGAAACGGTACGTGTGTGCCCGTGAAACCGGGGGTTGGTGAACTTCCTTCGTGGGCCGATCTCTTACTAGGCAGGTGATGTTGCATCACCGTCTGTCGAAATTTAATGCGAAAAGTTGTACAAAAATTTCTCTCTGTACAAGTATTGATGTAGCGTAGTGCTATTACTCTATGCTTGGGTCCGCGTGGGACAGGTGAGATGCCATGAAAGTTGCCCCCGTTCCGCCCAATGAACCCCACCGTTTGGCGAAGATCGCCGAATGGTGCGTACTGCATCAGCCGCAGAGCAGCGAACTGGCTGCGCTGGTCGAGATGGCCCGCCGCTACTTTTCCATGCCGATCTGCCTGGTTTCGATCGTAGGGGAGTGTGAGCAATGGTTCATGGCCAAGGGCGGGCTGGCCGCTGATGCCACCCCCCGGGATGTTTCATTCTGTGCCCACACCATTCTCCAGGCACAGCCACTGGAAGTGCTGGACGCTGCCCTGGACCCGCGCTTTGCCGACAACCCTCTGGTCACGGGTGAGCCTGGCATTCGTTATTACTGCGGGGCCCCGCTGCTGGTAGACAGCCAGGTGGCCATCGGCAGCTTCTGCATCATCGATACTGCACCACGGCCCGCCCTGGATGAGGCGCAACGGTCGATGCTGACGTGCTTCAGCGAAATGGCCATGCACATCATCGCCGGCATGCGCCGCAACAATTTTCACGACCAGGCCACCGGCCTGTTCAACCGCCTGAAGCTCGAGTGTGATGTGGTGGCGGGCCTGGACCGGGGTAAGTCGCTGACCCTGTTGGCGGTGGACATCATGGCCGCCGAGGCCCTCAGCGATATCATCCGCGGCCTGGGTTACAACTTCGCCCACGACCTGACGTTGCAGGCCAAGGCGCGCATCGCCAGCCAGCTGGATAACGGCTTGTCGTTGTACAAGATCAGCCCGACCCGCTTCGGTGTGCTGCTGGAAGACGCAGCCGACGTACAGCCTTTGTGCGAGCGGATTGTCGACGCCCTGCAGGCGCCTGCGCAATGCCACCAGATTCCGGTGTTGCTGGACGCCGGTATCGGCATCGCCCCCATCACGCAGCAGTGCGAAGACCGTGACGGCATGGAGTGGATGCGCCGGGCAGTCGCGGCAGCGGATACCGCGCGGCGCAGGCCTGGCCGGCATGGGTGGTACGAGCCGGACGTGGACGCTGCGCAACGCCGTGCGTTTCTGTTGCTGGCGTCGTTGGCCCAGGCGCTGCAGAGCGACGATGAACTGAGCCTGCACCTGCAACCGCGGATCGAGCTGCCTTCGGGCCGATGCTGTTCTGCCGAAGCCTTGCTGCGTTGGCGCCACCCGTTACTGGGCGATGTCGCCCCGGCGGAGTTCATCCCTTTGGCTGAAAAAACGGCGCTTATGGCCAGCCTCAGCCTTTGGGTGATGCGCGCAGCCTTGCGGGTGCTGGCCTGTACCCGGGACCTGGATTTCAGTCTCAGCTTCAACGTCACCGCGCGCGACCTGGAAAGCGCAGGGTTCATGGATGCACTGCTGCACAGCTTGCAGGCCCAGGCCATCGAGCCGCAGCGGGTACAGCTCGAATTCACCGAGAGTGTCTTGATCGAACAGCCCGAAGAAGTGCTGCAGCAACTGCTGCGTGCGCACCAGGCAGGCATCGCCATTGCCATCGATGACTTCGGCACGGGCTACAGCAACTGGGTTTACCTGACGCAAATCCCCGCCAGCATCGTCAAGCTCGACAGGTCGCTGGTGCACCGTGCCGCTTCGGGTACGCGTGAAGCATTGCTGGTGCAGTCGGTGGTAGGGCTGGCCAACGAACTCGGTTATCAGGTGGCCGCCGAAGGGATCGAAACCGCCGAACAGCTGGTCCAGGCCTGCGCCTGGGGCTGTGTTGAAGCGCAGGGCTATTTCATCGCCAGACCGATGCCTGTAGCCGTTTTCAAGGAGTGGTTTCACGACACTCAACAGAAAGTGTCTGTTGTCTGACTTCCCATCATGATGCATAACATCGCAGGTCTTATTGATGTTTAATCGCCACCTCAAAACTGCACTGGCAGCGCAACAGACCGAGCTCGTGCAACTGCGTCAGCGGCTGGCCGAACTCGAGCAGGGTGCCATGCTGCGTCTGGACGGGCAGAACCGTATCGCGGAGTGCACCGCGGGTTTTGCCCAGGCACTCGGCGCCGCGCCGGGCAATGTCGTGGGCATGCCCCTGCAACAGTGGCTGGCCGCGCCTGGGCTGGAGAGCCAGGCGTTGCTCGAGGCCTTGCTGCGTTCCACGGCGATGATCCAGTTTGGCCTGGACGGCAGGGTGCAAGCTGCCAACCCGATGTTTCTCGCCGCCATGGGCTACCGCCTGGAGCAGCTGGTCGGCCAGCACCATCGAATTTTCTGTGATGCCAAGGAAACCGCCAGTGCCGAGTACACGGCGTTCTGGCGCACGCTCAATGCTGGCCGGTACGTGACCGGGCGATTCCGGCGTATTGACAGCCAAGGGCGCGAGATCTGGCTGGAGGCCAGCTACAACCCGGTCCATGATGCCAGTGGCAAGCTGGTGAAAGTGGTCAAGTTCGCCACGGTGGTGACCGCCCAGGTCGAGCGTGAACAGGCGGTAAGGCAGGCGGCCAACATGGCGCTGGACATTTCCCGGCGCACGGACGCCAGTGCCAGCGATGGTGTCACGGTGATGCAGGGCATGCAGCAGGCCATGCAGAACGTGGCGAGCCAATTACACTGCGCTGGCGATACCATTGCTGCCCTGGGCCAGCAGTCCACGGTCATCAGTACGATCGTGCAGACCATTGGGGCCATTGCGTCGCAGACCAACCTGCTGGCCCTGAATGCCGCGATCGAAGCTGCGCGCGCCGGCGACCAGGGGCGGGGCTTCGCCGTGGTGGCCGATGAAGTGCGCAAACTGGCGGGGCGCACCAGCACCGCCACGGCCGAGATCGATGCGGTGGTCGCGCACAATCATCTGCTGGCCAACCAGGCGGTCAGCGAGGTCGAGCGCAGCCGCCAGGAAGCGGCCAATGCGGTGGATTTCGTTACCCAGGCGAGTACGGCCATAGGCGGTATTCAGGCCGGTGCCAGGCAAGTGGTGGCGGCCGTTGGCCGGGTGAGCGAAGACCTGTAGCCAGGCAGCGGGCAACGCGCCGCCCAGGCTCGCATCACCCCAGCAAACTGTCCGGGCGCGGCTTCACGAAGGCTCCACCTCCAGAAACGCCGCCTCCAGTAGCTGCCGGGTATACGGATGTTGCGGGGCATGGAAGATTGCCTGCGCATCCCCCTGTTCAACCACCTGCCCATGCTTGATCACCATCAACTGATGGCTCAGTGCTCTGACCACCGCCAGGTCATGGCTGATGAACAGGTAAGTGAGGTTGTATTTTTGCTGCAGATTACGCAGCAACTCGACCACCTGGCGCTGCACCGTGCGGTCCAGCGCCGAGGTCGGCTCATCCAGCAGAATCAGCGCCGGCTTGAGCACCAGCGCCCGGGCGATGGCAATGCGCTGGCGCTGCCCACCCGAAAACTCATGCGGGTAGCGGTGCCGGGTGCCCGGGTCGAGCCCTACCTCCTCCAGCGCCGCAATGATGGCCGCCTCCTGCTCCTGGGCATTGCCGATACCGTGAATGCGCAAGCCCTCCCCAACGATGTCTGCCACGCACATGCGCGGGCTGAGGCTGCCGAAGGGGTCCTGGAACACCACCTGCATCTCGCGCCGTAACGGGCGCACGGCTTTCTGGTTCATCCCCTGCAGGTCTTGCCCGTGGAAGCGGATACCCCCCTGGCTGGAAATCAGCCGCAGGATCGCCAGGCCCAATGTCGACTTGCCCGACCCGGACTCCCCGACGATGCCCAGCGTTTGCCCCTGCGGCAAACTGAAGTTGACCCCGTTCACCGCCTTGACATGGTCGACAGTACGCCGCAGCAGGCCTTTCTTGATCGGGAACCAGACCTTGAGCTCATCGACTTGCAGCAGCGGCGCGCCTACCGGGTTGTGCGCCGGCAGCCCGCTGGGCTCGGCATTGATCAGCATCTGCGTGTAGGGGTGTTGCGGCGCAATGAACAGGGCCGCGCAGTCTGCCTGCTCGACAATCTGCCCGCGCTGCATCACGCACACACGGTGGGCAATGCGCCGCACCAGGTTCAGGTCATGGCTGATCAGCAGCAGCGCCATGCCCAGGCGTGCCTGCAGTTCCTTGAGCAGGTCGAGAATTTTCAGCTGCACGGTCACATCCAGCGCCGTGGTCGGTTCGTCGGCAATCAGCAGTTCCGGCTCGTTGGCCAGGGCCATGGCGATCATCACCCGCTGGCGTTGCCCGCCGGACAGCTCGTGGGGCAGGGCCTTGAGGCGTTTGCGCGGCTCCGGGATGCCGACCATTTCCAGCAGCTCCAGGGTGCGCGCAGTGGCTTGCTTGCCGGTCAGGCCCTTGTGCAGCAGAAGGATTTCATTGATCTGCTTTTCGACGCAGTGCAGCGGGTTCAGCGACGTCATCGGCTCCTGGAAGATCATCGCAATGCGGTTGCCGCGAATGCGCTGCAGGGTTTTTTCGTTCTGCTGCAGCAAGTCCTTGCCTTCATGGCGGATGCTGCCGCGGGGGTGCTGGGCCAAGGGGTAGGGCAGCAGGCGCAGGATCGAGTGCGCAGTCACCGACTTGCCCGAGCCGCTTTCACCGACCAGCGCCAGCGTCTCGCCTTTGCGGATGTCGAAACTGATGCCATCGACCACCCGGTTGACTTGGTCGCCGGTTACAAACTCGACGACCAGGTCGCGCACTTCGATCAGGTTCTGTTCACTCATGTCACTTCCTCGGGTCGAAGGCGTCGCGGGCGGATTCGCCGATGAATACCAGCAGGCTCAGCATCAGCGCCAGCACCGCGAAGGCGCTGATGCCCAGCCAGGGTGCCTGCAGGTTGGACTTGCCCTGGGCCACCAGCTCGCCCAGCGAGGGCGAACCGGCGGGCAGGCCGAAGCCGAGGAAGTCCAGGGCCGTGAGGGTACCGATGGCGCCGGTGAGAATGAACGGCATGAAGGTCATGGTCGAGATCATGGCGTTGGGCAGGATGTGCCGGTACATGATTGCGCCGTTGCGCATGCCCAGGGCTCGGGCGGCACGCACGTACTCCAGGTTGCGGCCGCGCAGGAACTCGGCGCGCACCACGTCGACCAGGCTCATCCAGGAAAACAGCAGCATGATGCCCAGCAGCCACCAGAAGTTCGGCTGCACGAAACTGGCAAGAATGATCAGCAGGTACAGCACCGGCAGCCCCGACCAGATTTCCAGAAAGCGTTGCCCGGCCAGGTCGACCCAACCGCCATAAAACCCCTGCAAGGCACCCGCGAGGACGCCGATGATGGAGCTGGCCACGGTCAGGGTCAGGGCGAACAGCACCGATATGCGGAAGCCGTAGATCACCCGCGCCAGCACATCGCGGCCTTGGTCGTCGGTGCCTAGCCAGTTGTCCGCCGAGGGCGGTGCCGGGGCCGGAACACGCAGGTCGTAGTTGATGCTCTGGTAGCTGAACGGGATCGGCGCCCACAGCACGAAGCTGTCTTTCTTGGCCAGCAGCTCGCGGATGTAGGGGCTCTTGTAGTTGGCTTCCAGCGGGAACTCGCCGCCGAACGTGGTTTCCGGATAGCGCTTGAAGGCGGGGAAGTACCACTGGCCGTCGTAGCGCACGGCAATCGGTTTGTCGTTGGCGATCAGTTCGGCACCCAGGCTGAGGCCGAACAGGATCAGGAACAGCCACAGCGACCACCAGCCACGGCGGTTGGCCTTGAAGCGCTCGAAGCGCCGTCGGTTGAGGGGGGACAAGGCCATGTCAGTGCTCCCGGCTGGCAAAGTCGATGCGTGGATCGACCAGGGTGTAGGTCAGGTCGCCGATCAGTTTCACCACCAGCCCCAGCAGGGTGAAGATGAACAGGGTGCCGAAGACCACCGGGTAGTCGCGGTTGATGGCCGCCTCGAAGCTCATCAGGCCCAGGCCGTCGAGGCTGAAGATCACCTCGATCAGCAGGGAGCCGGTGAAGAAGATACCGATGAACGCCGAAGGGAAGCCGGCAATCACCAGCAGCATGGCGTTGCGGAACACATGGCCATACAGCACCCGTGGCTGGCTCAGGCCTTTGGCCTTGGCGGTCACCACGTATTGTTTGTTGATTTCGTCGAGGAAGCTGTTCTTGGTCAGCAGGGTCATGGTCGCGAAGTTGCCGATGACCAGCGCGGTGATTGGCAGCACCAGGTGCCAGAAGTAGTCCAGCACCTTGCCGGTGGTGCTCAGCTCATCGAAGTTGTTGGAGGTGAGGCCGCGCAGCGGGAACCAGTCGAAGTAGCTGCCGCCGGCGAACAGCACGATCAGCAGGATGGCGAACAGGAAGGCGGGGATCGCATAGCCGACGATGATCGCCGAACTGGTCCACACGTCGAAGTGGCTGCCATGGCGTACCGCCTTGGCGATGCCCAGCGGGATCGACACCAGGTACATGATCAGGGTGCTCCACAGCCCCAGCGAGATCGACACCGGCATCTTTTCGATGATCAGGTCGATGACCTTGGCATCGCGGAAGAAGCTGTCGCCGAAATCCAGTCGGGCGTAGTTCTTGATCATGATCCACAGGCGTTCGGGCGGCGATTTGTCGAACCCGTACATGCGCTCGATTTCGGCGATCAGCGCCGGGTCCAGGCCTTGGGCGCCACGGTAGTTGGAGCCCGCCACGGACACCTCGGCACCGCCACCGGCAATGCGGCTGGTGGCGCCCTCGAAGCCTTCGAGCTTGGCGATCATCTGTTCGACCGGGCCACCAGGGGCAGCCTGGACGATGATGAAGTTGATGATGAGGATGCCGAACAGGGTCGGGATGATCAGCAGCAGGCGGCGCAGGATGTAGGCCAGCATCTCAGTTGGCCTCGTCCGCAGGGGCTGCGCTGACGGCCGGGCTTACCCCGGGCTTGATCCACCAGGTGTCGATGCCGATGTCGTACTTGGGCGACACTTTCGGGTGCCCGATGTGGTTCCAGTAGGCGACCCGCCAGGTCTTGATGTGCCAGTTGGGGATGACGTAATAGCCCCACAGCAATACCCGGTCGAGGGCGCGGCAATGGTCGATCAGGCTTTGGCGCGAGTCGGCATTGATCAGCTGGTCGACCAGCTGGTCGATGGCCGGGTCGCGCAGGCCGATGAAGTTGCGGCTGCCGGGGTTGTCGGCGGCGGCACTGGACCAGAATTCGCGCTGCTCGTTGCCAGGCGAGTTGGACTGCGGATAGCCCCCGACGATCATGTCGAAATCGCGCGAGCGCAGGCGGGTGATGTACTGCGAAACATCGACCCGGCGGATGTTCAGCTCGATACCCAGGTCAGCCAGGTTGCGCTTGAACGGCAGCAGGATGCGTTCGAACTCGGTCTGCGCCAGCAGGAACTCGATGCTTACCGGCTTGCCCTGGGCATCGACCATCTTGTCGTCGACGATTTTCCAGCCGGCCTCCTGCAGCAGCTTGTAGGCCTGGCGCTGCTGCTCGCGGATCATGCCGCTGCCGTCGCTGACCGGGTTGTGGAAGGCCTCGGTGAACACCTGGTCGGGTACTTTGCCGCGCAGCGGCTCGAGGATCTTCAGTTCGCTGGCGCTGGGCAAGCCACGGGCGGCCATTTCCGAGTTTTCGAAGTAACTGCCGGTACGGGTGTAGGCACCGTTGAACAGTTGCTTGTTGGTCCATTCGTAGTCCAGCAGCAGGCTCAACGCGTGGCGTACGCGCACATCCTGGAATACCGGCCGGCGGATGTTGAAAATGAAGCCCTGCATGCCAGTGGGGTTGCCGTTGGGCAGCTCTTCCTTGATCAGCCGGCCTTCGCGCACGGCGGGCACGTCGTAGGCGGTGGCCCAGTTTTTCGCGCTGACTTCCAGGCCATAGTCGAACGCCCCGGCCTTGAGCGCTTGCAGGGCTACGGTAGTGTCACGGTAGGCGTCGAAGGTCATGACATCGAAGTTGTAGAACCCGCGGTTGATCGGCAGGTCCTTGGCCCAGTAGTCCTTGACCCGCTCGTAGCGCACCGAGCGCCCGGCCTTGACCTCGGCCACCTTGTACGGGCCGCTGCCCAGTGGAATTTCCAGGTTGCCGCGGTTGAAGTCGCGGTTTTCGTACCAGTGCTTGGGCAGCACCGGCAACTGGCCGAGGATCAGCGGCAGCTCACGGTTGTTCTGGTGCTTGAACTTGAACAGCACTTTCAACGGGTCTTCGGCGACCACCTCGGCGACGTCGGCATAGTACTGACGATACAGCGGCGCACCATCCTTGATCAGGGCGTTGAAGGTAAACACCACGTCGTCGGCACGCATGGGGTGGCCATCGTGGAAACGTGCTTCGGGGCGCAGGTAGAAGCGCACCCAGCTGTTGTCCGGGGCTTTCTCGATCTTGCCGGCGACCAGGCCATATTCGGTGAAGGGTTCGTCCTGGCTCTGGCGCATCAGGGTGTCGTAGATGATGCTGATGTTTTCGGCCGGCACGCCCTTGTTGATGAACGGGTTGAGGCTGTCGAACCCGCCGAAACTGGACTGGCGGAAGGTGCCACCCTTGGGCGCCTCGGGGTTCACGTAGTCGAAGTGCTTGAAGTCGGCAGGGTATTTGGGCGGCTCGTCGTACAGGGTGAGCGCATGTTGCGGTGCGGCCAGGGCGGGAAGGCTCAGGCAGGCGAGCAACAGGCTGCCAGCCAGCCGGCGCAGGCGGTGCGTTGGCATCATTGGGCTTTCTCCGAAGTCTTTATCCACCAGCTGTTCAGCCCAAGGGTATAGGGCGGTGTGGTGACGAAGGCGTACCGGTTGCGGTAGGCCAGGCGATGGTTGTCCAGGTACCAGTTGGGGATCATGTAGTACTGCCATGAGAGGACGCGGTCCAGGGCGCGGGCGGCAGCCACCTGGTCGTCGCGGGTGCGTGCGGCCAACAGGGTGTCGAGCAGGTGGTCGACCACCGGGTCCTTGACCCCTGCATAGTTCTTGCTGCCCTTGGTGCCGGCCTGGCTCGAATGGAAGTACAACCACTGCTCCAGGCCGGGGCTCAGGGTCTGATTGAGGGTCATCAGAATCATGTCGAAATCGAACTGGTCCAGGCGTTGTTTGTACTGGGCACGGTCCACGGTGCGCAAGCGCGCATCGATACCGATGCTGGACAGATTTTCGACATAAGGTTGCAGGATGCGTTCAAGGTTGGGGTTTACCAGCAACAGCTCCATGCGCAACTGCTGGCCTTTGCTGTCGACCAGGTGCTGGCCGTTCAGCTTCCACCCCGCCTCGGCGAGCAGGGCCAGTGCCTGGCGCAAGGTTTCGCGGCTGACGCCACGGCCGGCGGTGTGGCTGACCTGGTACGGTTCGCTGAACAGTTTGGCGGGTAACTGGTCACGGAATGGGGCCAGCAGCAGCCATTCCTTGCCGGTGGGCACACCGTTGGCGGCGAACTCACTGTTGGGGTAGTAGCTGGTCGAGCGCCGGTAGGCGTTGCTGAACAGGGCGCGGTTGGTCCACTCGAAGTCGAGCATCAGCCCCAGTGCCTGGCGTACCCGCGGGTCGCTGAAGGTCGCCCGGCGGCTGTTCATGAACAGGCCCTGGGTTTGCGTGGGGATGCGGTGCGGGATCTGCGCCTTGATCACCTCGCCACGGCGCACGGCCGGGAAGTTGTAGCCGTTGGCCCAGTTCTTCGCCTGGTGTTCGATATAGATGTCGAATTCACCGGCCTTGAACGCTTCGAAGGCCACGGTGGCATCACGGTAGAATTCGTACTCCACGCGATCGAAGTTGTACTTGCCTCGGTTGACGGCCAGGTCCTTGCCCCAGTAACGCTTGACGCGCTCGAACACCAGCCGGCGCCCCGGCTGCACCTCGGTGATGCGGTACGGGCCACTGCCCAATGGCGGCTCGAAGGTAGTGGCCTTGAAGTCACGGTGCTGCCAGTAGTGCTTGGGCAGCACGGGCATCTCGCCCAGGCGCAGGATGAGCAGTGGGTTGCCAGCGCGTTTGAACACGAAGCGGATGCGCAGCGGGCCGAGGATGTCGACCCGTTGCACCTCTTGCAGGTTGGTGCGGTAGATCGGGTGGCCGTCCTTGAGCAGCGTGCGGTAGGAGAAGGCCACGTCTGCCGCGGTGATCGGCTTGCCGTCATGCCAGCGGGCTTCCGGGCGCAGGTTGAACACCACCCAGCTACGGTCCTCGCTGTATTCCACCGAGCGGGCGATGAGGCCGTAGCTGGAGGTGGGCTCGTCGCCGGACGGGTCGTATTGGCCGGTACCGACCATCAGCGGCTCGTTGAGCTCGCTGATGCCGTACTGTTGGAAGTTGGGCGTGGTCACCGGGCTCGACCCCTTGAAGGTATAGGGGTTGAGGGTGTCGAAGGTGCCAAAGGCCATTGCCCGCAACGTGCCGCCTTTGGGCGCTTGCGGGTTGACCCAGTCGAAGTGGGTGAACGTGGCTGGGTACTTGAGCGTGTCGAACTGCGCGTATCCGTGGCTTTCGCTCACCATCGCGACTGCGGGAAAGCTCAAGGCCAGGCTGATTGACAGCAGGAGGGGACGTATCAAGTCGGCATCCGATCCAGAGGCGTTGGGCTTTTGTCGGCGTACAGTAACAGCTTGGGGGGGTGGGAAAAAGAGAGCTGCAAGCTTGAAGCTTCAAGCTTCAAGCTTCAAGCTTCAAGCTTCAAGCTTCAAGAAAAAGCGGCGGTGTACGCGCATTGCTTTTTTCTTGCTGCTTGCAACTTGCAACTTGCAGCTTGCAGCTTGCAGCTTGCGACTTTCAATGCCCGACGTAGACGGTCAGGGTCTGCCCAGGCTTGAGGGCATGACCGCTGCGCGGGTTCCAGCGCTTGAGGTGCTTCATTTCCACGTTGAAGCGCTTGGCCACCAGGTACAGCGAGTCACCCTTGCGCACCTTGTACTGGGTAGAGCGCTGCGCCGACGCCGCTACGCGATTGCCGGCGGCGCTCGGGGCGTTGCCGCCGCGCAGGGCCAGGACCTGGCCAGCGCGCAGGTTGTTGCCGGACAGGCGGTTCCAGCGCTTGATGTCCTTGATCGATACGCGGTTGGCCTTGGCAATGGCGCCCAGGTTGTCGCCACGCTTGACCCGGTAGCTGCGTGCAGCCGCCGGTGCCCTGGTTTCGGCCACGGCACGGGCGAACACGGCCTTGTTCGGTTGCAGGGCGACCAGCTGCTCGGGGTTGAGGTTGGACAGGCTGTTGCTCAGCAATTGTGCCTTGGCGGTCGGCACCAGCAATTGCTTGGGCCCGTCCACGGTCATGCGTTTCTTGAAGGCGGGGTTGAGCTGGATCAGCTCGTCTTCGTCGATGTTGGCAAAGGCCGCCACCCGCGACAGGTCGAGCCGATCATTGATGGCCACGGCTTCGAAGTAGGGTTCGTTGGCGATCGGGTTCAGGTTCACGCCGTAGGCTTCAGGGGTAAGCACCACTTGCGACAGGGCCAGCAGCTTGGGCACGTAGTCGCGGGTTTCCTGGGGCAGCGGCAGGTTCCAGTAGTCGGTTGGCAGGCCCAGGCGCTCGTTACGTTCGATGGCGCGGCTGACCGTGCCTTCGCCGGCGTTGTAGGCGGCCAGGGCCAGCAGCCAGTCGCCGTTGAACATGTCATGCAGGCGGGTCAGGTAGTCCAGCGCGGCATTGGTCGAGGCGGTGATGTCGCGGCGGCCGTCATAAAAATTGGTCTGGCGCAGGTTGAAGTGGCGACCGGTTGCCGGCATGAACTGCCACATGCCTGCGGCGCTGGCCCGCGAATACGCCATCGGGTTGTAGGCGCTTTCGATGGCTGGCAGCAGCGCCAGCTCCAGGGGCATGTCACGCTCCTCGAGGCGCTCGACGATGTAGTGCAGGTACAGGCTGCCGCGCTCGCCGGCGCTTTCGATGAAGGTGGGGTTGCTGGCGAACCACAGGCGCTGCTGCTCGATGCGCGGGTTGACGTCGATGCTGTCCTGCAGGGCAAAGCCCTGGCGCATGCGCTCCCACACGTCCTGTGGCGCCTGCTCGGCCGGCTTGACCAGCAGCGGCGCGGGCTTGTGCTTGATCCGCGCCTGGTAATTGTGCGCGCGAACGCTATCGGATTCGTCGAGCTGACGGGTGCTCTGGCAACCCACCAGAGTGGCGGCCAGAGCCAGCGCACTGATTTGGGCCAGGCGCGTCAGGGCGACTGAATGAGAGGTTCTGCGGCTACGGGAAGACATCGGCTGAGACAGGTATCCGGGCAAAAAATTTCGGCGATTCTAGAAACCGCTCCGGGCCGGGTCAACCGTTGAACACAGATTGCGATATATCTTGCGGTTATCAGAAGGTGTCTTTCCAAGACCTCAAGGCAGCAAAAACAGCGACATGCGTAGCGTTTGAATGTCCCTTCCATTCGTCTGCTTTTTGTTTAACTAATGTTTCAGAGGTGCGCAAAAAAGGGTTGGTCAGGCGCTCCAGGCCAATCGTCGACGGCAATGTGATGCGCTGGTCGGCGCGCAACCGGGTCACCTCGTCGAAGCGCTGCTGCACGTGCCGGTTGTCGGGCTCGACGGCCTTGGCGAAGCGCAGGTTGGCAAGCGTGTATTCGTGGGCGCAGTACACCTGGGTGTGCGCGGGCAGGGCCGCCAGGCGGGCCAGGGCAGGTTGCATCTGCTCGGGCGTGCCCTCGAACATGCGCCCGCAACCGGCCGCGAACAGGGTATCGCCGCTGAACAGGAGCGGGGTTGCCGGCTGGTCACTGAAGAAAGCGATATGGCCCAGGGTGTGGCCGGGCACCGCCAGCACTTGGAATACCACGCCCAGCACTTCCACCTCGGCGCCCTCGTCCAGCGCCAGGTCACGGCAGGGAATCTGCTCGTTGGCCGGGCCACAGACCCGCGCGCCGGTCAGTTGCTTGAGCCGTGCCACGCCGCCGACGTGGTCGTTGTGGTGGTGGGTTATGAGGATGTCGCTCAGCGCCCAGCCGGGGTTGGCGGCCAGCCAACGCTCCACCGGGCCGGCGTCGCCGGGGTCGACCACCGCACAACGGCGTTTGGCAGTATCCTGTAACAACCAGATGTAGTTGTCGGAGAAAGCGGGAAGAGCATCGATCTGTATCATGGTGCGGATCCGATTCACCTAGCGTGGCACATGAAGGCATCTTAGCCGCGATGGCGCGGCGGGAGAACCTTCGAGGGAGAGCGCAATGACCGACCAAGCCTTTGCCCAGGCCGATCCGGACTGGGTCGAGCTGATCAGCCTGGCCCGTGAGTGGTTCAATGGCCCACTCGGCCAACTGATGCTCAAGGAAGAAGACCAACTGCTGGAGGAAGAGCTGGGGCGCTTTTTTGGCGGTTACCTGGTGCATTACGGGCCCTGCGCCGAAGCACCGCCCCAGGCACCCCAGGTGCAGCGCAATGTGCGCCTTGGTGCGCCGTTGCCGGGGGTTGAAATTGTCTGCGAGGAACAGGCCTGGCCGCTGAGCGAGCATGCTGCCGACGTGGTGGTGCTGCAGCATGGCCTGGACTTCTGCCTGTCGCCGCATGGCCTGCTGCGCGAGGCAGCCAGTGCCGTGCGCCCGGGTGGGCACTTGCTGATCGTGGGCATCAACCCGTGGAGCAGTTGGGGCATGCGCCATTTCTTCAGCCATGGCGCCTTGCGCAAGGCGCGCTGCATCTCGCCGTCGCGGGTTGGCGACTGGCTCAACCTGCTGGGCTTCGCGCTGGAGAAACGCCGCTTCGGGTGCTATCGTCCGCCGCTTGCCTCACCGGCCTGGCAGCAGCGCCTGCAAGGCTGGGAGCGGCTGGCCGGCGGCTGGCAAGGTGCCGGTGGTGGGGTCTACCTGCTGGTGGCGCGCAAGATGGTGGTAGGGCTGCGGCCCCTGCGTCAGCAGCGTCGCGAGCCCATGGGCAAGCTGCTGCCGCTGCCGCTGGCCAAGGTCAACCGCACGGCAGCCAACCCTGAAACTGACAAGCACTGAATTCAAGAGTGGTACATGAGCGATAGCGTCGAAATGTTTACCGATGGTGCCTGCAAGGGCAACCCTGGCCCGGGTGGCTGGGGGGTGCTGATGATCTACAAGGGCGTCGAGAAGGAACTGTGGGGCGGCGAACGTGAAACGACCAACAACCGCATGGAGCTGATGGCGGCGATCCAGGGGCTGATGTCGCTCAAGCGTGAATGCGAAGTCGTGCTGACCACCGACTCGCAATATGTGATGAAGGGCATCAACGAGTGGATGGTCAACTGGAAGAAGCGCGGCTGGAAAACCGCGGCCAAGGAGCCGGTAAAAAACGCCGACCTGTGGCAACTGCTCGATGAGCAGGTCAACCGCCACAAGGTCACCTGGAAGTGGGTACGCGGGCACATCGGCCACCCCGGCAACGAACGGGCCGACCAGTTGGCCAACCGTGGGGTCGATGAGGTGCGCGCCCAGCGTTGAGCTGGGGTACAATCGCCGCTTTGTAACTGATGCAAGTTGGAGCGCCCGGCGTGGAGCAGCAGCAAGATAAACGGTACGTGATTCTCGATACCGAGACCACGGGTATGCCGGTTGGCGAAGGTCACCGGATCATCGAAATCGGCTGTGTCGAGGTGATCGGCCGGCGGCTGACCGGGCGGCATTTCCATGTCTACCTGCAGCCGGACCGCGAAAGTGACGAGGGGGCGATCAACGTCCACGGCATCACCGACGCGTTTCTGGTCGGCAAGCCGCGCTTCGCCGATGTAGCCGATGAATTCTTCGAGTTCATCCAGGGCGCCACGCTGGTCATCCACAACGCGGCGTTCGACGTAGGCTTCATCAACAACGAATTCGCCTTGCTGGGCCAGCAGCATCGCGCGGACGTGTCCCAGTACTGCACCGTTCTCGACACCTTGCTGCTGGCGCGTTCGCGCCACCCGGGGCAGCGCAACAGCCTCGATGCGCTGTGCAAACGCTACGATATCGACAACTCAGGCCGCGAGCTGCACGGCGCACTGCTCGACTCGGAACTGCTGGCCGACGTCTACCTGGCGATGACCGGTGGCCAGACCAGCCTGTCGCTGGCCGGTCATGGGGCGGATGCCGAGGGTGACGGGCAGGCTGGCGGCGGTAGCGAAATCCGCCGGATCACCGGGCGAGCGCCGGGGCGCGTGATCATGGCCAATGCCCAAGAGCTGGAAGCGCATGCCGAACGGTTGGCAGCCATAGCCAAATCGGCAGGCGGGCCTTCGATGTGGCAGGTGCTGACCGAGGCATCTGCCGGCTGATTGTGGCTAGCAGTCATGCTGCTGCCGGTCATCCATCACCGGCCATGCGCCACGGCTTGCTTCACGGAATGCGGATGAGCTCGACACCGCTGCGCGCCAGCTCGAAGCGGTTTTCACCCAGGTAATTGACCTTGTCGCCGATGGCCAGGCGGTAGGTGGTGATGGGGGCGCCCAGTGTGCTGCCGTCAAGTTGCAGGGTCGACTCCTGAAACTCGTGCACGGGGTAGATGCGGCCTTCGGCGTCACGGGCGTGGAATTGGCCGACCATTACTGCTGCCATTTGGGTGGAAACCTCTGAAATACGTAGGAAATGTCTGTAGTCATAGACCGTGCAGGAGGGCTGGAAGTTTTCGCGTCGATGAAAAAAAACCAAAGCGGCGAGAAACGGTCATCTATAACTACATCGTCCTTTAACCCGTATAGGTAGGAAATTGCCATGAGCCAGGTGTATTCGGTTGCGGTTGTTGTCGGTAGCTTGCGCAAGGAGTCCTACAACCGTAAGGTCGCCCGCGCACTTGCGGAGCTGGCATCGTCCAGCCTTGCCCTGAAAATCGTCGAAATTGGCGATCTGCCGCTGTACAACGAGGATGTCGAGGCCGAGGGTGCTCCCGAGTCCTGGAAACGGTTTCGCGATGAAATTCGCCGCAGCGATGCCGTGCTGTTCGTCACCCCTGAATACAACCGCTCGGTTCCCGGCTGCCTGAAGAACGCCATTGACGTTGGCTCCCGGCCTTACGGGCACAGTGCCTGGAGCGGCAAGCCCACTGCGGTGGTGAGCGTTTCGCCAGGGGCTATCGGCGGCTTTGGTGCCAACCATGCCGTGCGCCAGGCGCTGGTATTTCTGGACATGCCGTGCATGCAGATGCCCGAAGCCTACATTGGCGGTGCCGCCAACCTGTTCGACGAGTCGGGCAAGCTCAACGACAAGACCCGGCCATTCCTGCAGGCCTTCATCGACAAGTTTGCTTCATGGGTAAAGCTGAACCGGTCGGTCTGAACCGCCAACCCACTCGTGGGATGCCCCTTGCCGCAGTGGCCTGGCCCGCTGCTGCAAGGGGCGCCATGCGTCAGCGGAAGCTGTAGGAAACCCCGGCGTATACGCTGAAGCCTTCGCCCGGGGTGGAGCGCGCATTGTCATTACCGGCATCGTTGTAGGCGGGCGTCACCGTCGCTGCATAACGCTGGTTGGTGAGGTTGCGCAGGTCCAGCCAGGTTTGCCAGTCCTGGCGGGGTGAATCCCAACCGATACGCGCGCCGAGCAGGGCATATTCATCAGCGTGGTAGCTGTTGGCGTAGTCCACCTGAACCTTGGATGCCAGCTGGGTATTCACCCCGGCATGGAAACCGTTCGGCCAGTCGTAGCGCAGCTCGGCCTGGTAATAGTGCATGGGGATGCCAGGCAGGCGATTGTCACCGAACGCCTCGTCATCGCGGTAGTGGAAATCACTGAATGTATAGGCCTGGCGCAGGCTCAACTTGCCCGTGCCTGCGCGTTCCCACAACGTGCTGACGAGGCCGGCTTCCACACCTTGGTGCACTGTGGCGCTGGCATTGAACTCGGAGGTGAAGTTCGGCACCACTTCCACGGCGAGCAGTTTGTGGCGCACCTGTGCGTAGTACCAGGCCAGGTCCCAGCGGCCGATGGCCGAATCGCCACGTGCGCCCACTTCCAGGGTGGTTGCAGTCTGGTTCTGCATTTCGATCGGCTGGATCTGTTTGCCGCCAGTACTCGGTGCGCTCCAGATCAGCGACCAGGGGTGTGGCGGCTCGACCGAACGGCTGAGGTTGCCATACACCTGCAGGTCCGGCCGAAGGTCGTAGCGCAAGCCCACACGGGGGGCGTAATCCCAGTCATGCATGCTCACTTTGCCGCCCTCGGCAGGGTAGGTGACGTCGCTTTCACGCCGGGTGTAGATCATGGCCAGGCCGGTGGTCAGCCACAGGTTGGGCACCAGTTCCAGGTCATTGCCGGCATGCAGCACGGTATCGGAGCCCTGGTAGGTGAAGTCCCGCGTTCTTGCACCGAACACGTCGCCAGTGCGGGCGAACTGCGAGGCGCCGCTGTTTGGCAGGTGTTTGGTGGTGCGCCAGCCGAGAGTGGTCTTGCTCTCGTGGCCGTACAGGCTGTCGCGGCGCGAATAGTTGAGCGTGCCGCTGACGTCGGTATAGGCCACCTTCAGGCGCATCGGCCCTTCGCGCAGATCCATGGGGTAGTCGTGGTAGACCAGGCCGGCTTCCACCCGCGCGTCATCGTCGAGGTAGAAGGTAGTCTTGTTGCCTACCCAGGTGCTGCCCGGTTGCGGGCGGCTATCGTCACGGGCCAGGTAGGCAGGGTTAGCCGCCCGAGGGTGGTGCTTGATCTGGTCCTTGGTCAGGCGCCCGGCCAGTTCGTTCTCGGTTTCCCGGTAGCGCAGGTAGAAGCGCGTTTCGAGGTTGGGGTTGAAGCGGTAGCCGACATTGGCAGCCACGCCCTTGGCACTGCCGCTGCTGTGAGCCTGGTAACCGTCGTATTCGGCATCGGTCAACGCGACGTAGTAGTCGAGGTCGCCCAGCACCTGGCCCGAGCTGATATGCCGATGCTGGTAGCCGCGGCTGCCCACCTCGTAGCGCACCTGCAGCGGTGCAGCGTCATAGCCGGTGTGGGTGACGTAGTTGATCGCGCCACCCAGTGCCAGCGCGCCCTGATCGAAGCCGTTGGCGCCGCGCAACACTTCCGCGCGGCTTAGCCACAAGGGTTCGAACAGCTCGTAGGGGGTGCCCCCCGGGCCGGTCAATGGCAGCCCGTCGAACATCGTGTAGATGCCAGAGCCATGTGCCCCCGGGGCACGATTGAGGCCTGAGCCGCGGATCGACAACTTGATCCCGTCGTTGCCTGCCGATTGTGCGAACACACCGGGCTGGTAGGCCAGCACGTCCTGGTTGCTGGCCACCCGGCCTTGGCCGACGCGTTGCATGTCCACCATGTTGCTGGCGCCCGGTATTTCGCGCAGGCGCTGGGTGGCGGCCGTCAGTTCGGTCTGCTCCTCGTCGGTGATCAGCACCTGGTCGAGCTCGACCGAGGGTGCCGCCACGACGGGCTGGGTGGCGCCCATGGCAGCCAGCAAGCCCAGGCAGGATGACAGGGGCATAACGCGACGCATTGTACGACTCCAGGCGAAAAGCGAATGGACAACGGCGTTGAGACGAGCGAAATGCCGCCGGGAGCACGAAGAAAAGCACTCATTTTCCCGCTGCTTTCGTCAGACGCTTTTGTACGAAAGTTCTTTACAAGCGGCGGCGATGGAGGCTACCGCACGGGCTTCGTAAGGTGAACGCAGATCGGCAAGCGTGCCGTGCTCACTCACCCGCGGAGTTCAAACATGACCGACAACGCTCGACATTCGCAGCACCCTCTGGCGGACGCCCCGGTGCGCCTGACACCACGTGAACAGCAGGTGCTGCTGTGGTGCGCCTATGGCAAGAGTTCCTGGGAAATCGGGCAGATCCTGGCGTGCAAGGAGTCGACCGTGAATTTCCACGTGTCCAACATCCTGCGCAAATTCGATGTGCCCACCCGGGTAGCTGCAGTGATCAAGGCTATTCGTTACGGCATGCTGGCCGAGCAATGAGGAGGTGACGCATGAGTACCGATCGCCTACCACGCATTGCCGATAGCCACGACCCGTTCTGGCCGCGGGTGGACTTGGGCAGGTTGCATGAACGGCTGAAGCTCCAGCAGCCAGTCAGTGATGCGGCGCTGGAGGTGGCCGCGCGCTGTGCCGTGATTGCCGCGGCAAGCGAGTTCGCCCGCTGGCGAGCGGCGCTGCGTGAGCGGGGCTACCAACGCCTCGAGGACGTGGCCGGGCATGACCATGGGCGCGCCTTGCATGTGTGTTACACCCGTTTTGTCGAAGCCGCGATCCTGCATACCTTGGGTTCCGCGCCTTGCCTGGCTGGACCGCGACGAGGGCTGAAACATGCCTGAACAATGGTTCTGCGACCACTTGGGTTCAACCCTGGCGCAGATGCTGGGGGTGGATGGCAATGTGTTGTTCGCCGCGCTGCTGGGGGCGTTGCTGGTCAGTGCCGCACGCGACCGGTTGATCACCAACACCGCCAAGCGGCTGACACTGGCCAAGAAACTCTTGCTGGTGTTCGTCACCGTAGGCGTGGGCCATTTGTTCGAGCCGCTGATTTCGGAGTCGGTGCCCTTGCTGTCACGTGGCATGGCCGGTTTTGTGGCAGCGGTAATCGTCATTCCGGTCAGCCTGAAGGTCATGGTGCTGGTCGACACCCTCGACCCGCGTGAACTGATCCAGCGCTGGCGTAAGCGGGGTTAACCTGCCAGCTCGCTCAACCGCTGTTCCAGTTGCCGGATTCGCTGCTTGTCTTCGATGAACAGCAAGATGGCTTGGCGGTCGCTGGGCGACAAGGTGCGCAGGCGCTCGAGCACATCGGCTTCCCAACCCGTCAGGCCCCGGCTTGCCGGGGCCTGCTCGCCATGGCCGAGCAGAAGCCAGTCCAGCGAGCAGGCATGTTGCTTGGCGATCTCGATGCAAAGGGAATAGGGAATGCTATCGCGCACTTTCCAGCTGCTGAGCGTCTGCGGGCTCACCGACAGTGCGCGCGAAAGATCGGCGTCGGACTGCGCGCCAGTTAGAAGCTTGAGCCGCGTGAGCACCGCAGCCAGTACGTGAGTACTCATAACAAATATCCATGACTGGTTTAATGATATTCCATGGGCTTAAACTACTCGTTATGAATACAGCCCTGCGTTTTAAGGAGCATTTCTGCAATGAGAAACACCAAACTGAAGAATAGTCCCGATTTTGTGGCCAATACTGACACACTCTCGCGAGCATTCTCACTGAAGTTGAACCTGAACAGTGCTTGCAGGTACTTGCCGTGAGTACTTACAAGCTTGTCTGCCCGCACTGCCACAGCAGGATGCGCATCCGCACCAGTGAAGGTCGCCATATTTTCCTGCGCATTGCTTATTTGCAATGCACAACCGAGGCCTGTGGCTGGTCGGTACGTGCCGAATTCGAAATGACCCATGAACTGTCGCCCAGCGGCATGCCCAACCCGGAAGTCTACCTGCCTTCAGCCAATGGTGATTTGCGCAAGGCGGCCCTGCCTGGCGCAGGGCTGGGTAGCCCTGGTGAATGAGCTGGCATGCTCAGCAACCTAAAACACGCACATAAAAAAACACCCCGCATCAGCGGGGTGTTTTCATTGCCAGGGCAATCAGCCGATCAGTTGCAGGCCGGCTTGCTGGACCATTTCCAGCAGGGGTTGCGGGTACACACCCAGTACGAAAGCAAGAATGGCGATGGCCAGCAGCATGACGCCACCGGTGCGCTGCTCCCACTTCAGCGGTGCGTCGTGGCGACGCAGGTTCGGCTCGACCAGGTACAGGGTGACCATGACACGCAGGTAGTAGTACACGCCAATGGCGCTGCCGATCACCAGGGCACCAACCAGCCACCACAGGTGCGACTCGACACCGGTGGCGATGATGTAGAACTTGCCGATGAAACCGGCGGTCAGCGGGATGCCCGCCAGCGACAGCATCATCACGGTCAGCACTGCAGTCAGGTACGGGCGGCGCCAGAACAGGCCGCGGTATTCGTACAGGGCATCGGCGTCACGGCCGCCATAGGGCGAGGACATCAGGGTGATGACCCCGAAGGCGCCCAGGCTGGTGATCACGTAGGTGACCAGGTACACGCCCATGGCTTCCAGGGCCAGGCCCTTGCTGGCGATCAGGGCGATGAGCAGGTAACCGAAGTGGGCGATGGACGAGTAACCGAGCAGGCGCTTGAGGTTGCTCTGGGTCAGCGCCAGCAGGTTACCGACCAGGATGGAGGCAACGGCGATGACCGCCAGTACGGTGCTCAGCACGCCGCTGCTGGCAGCAGGGGAGAGCATGAACAGGCGCACGACCACGGCGAACACCGCGACCTTGCTGGCGGTTGCCAGGAACGCGGCAACCGGCGCCGGGGCGCCTTCGTACACGTCCGGGGTCCACAGGTGGAAAGGTACCAGCGACAGCTTGAAGGCCAGGCCGACCAGCATCATGCCCAGGCCCAGTTGGGCCACCAGGCTTGGCATGCTGGTAGCCGCCAGGGCCTTGCCGATCTGGTCGAAGCTCAGGCTGCCGGCGTCGGCGTACAGCAAGGCCATGCCGAACAGCAGGAACGCTGACCCGGCGGCCGACAGCACCATGTACTTGATACCGGCTTCCAGCGAGCGTTTGTTGAAGAACGCATAGGCCACCAGGCCGTAGACCGGCACCGACAGCAGCTCCAGGCCGATGAACAGCCCCGCCAGGTGGTTGGCGCTGACCAGCACCAGGCCACCGAGTGCCGACATCAGCAGCAGCAGGTAGAGCTCTTCACGGTTGCCCGGGAAGCCTTTGGAGCCTTCGCCCAGGTAGGCGTGGGCCAGGGTGACGCAAGCCAGCGTGGCCACCAGGATGATCGCCATGTACAGGCAGGCGAACTTGTCGATGGTCAGCAGCGGGGTGACCGCCAACGGTGCCACCTTCAGCACCGGCAGGATCGACAGCAGCGCCAGGTTCAGGCCCACGGTGGACAGCAGGAAGGTTTGCGAGTGGTTGCGCTTCCAGGCGATCGCCAGCATCACCACCACCGTGGTGATGGTGGTGATCAGCATCGGCGCCAATGCGATGAAGTGTTGAGTGGTGAATTCCATAGCGCTCTTACCGGGCCGAAGCGAGTTGAGTGAAAGCGGAGCCGAGCCACTGCTGCACACCACTCATGGTGGCGGCAGAGGTGTCGAGGAATGGCTGCGGATACACGCCCAGCAGGATCAGCAGGACCGCAAGGCCCAGCACCATGATCAGCTCGCGACCGTCCATGCCGGCCAGTACGGTGTCGCTCTTGGCCGGGCCGAAGTAGGCGCGGTGGATCATGATCAGCGAGTACACCGAGCCAAATACCAGGCCGGTGGTGGCGATCACGGTGATCCACGGTACATGCACGAAGCTGCCGAGCAGGATCAGGAACTCGCCGACGAAGTTGCCGGTGCCGGGCAGGCCCAGCGAGGCAGCGGCGAAGAACAGGCTGATGGCGGGCAGGTAGGCGATACGGTGCCACAGGCCGCCCATCTGGCGCATGTCACGGGTGTGCAGGCGCTCGTACAGCTGGCCCGACAGGATGAACAGCGCGGCAGCCGACAGGCCGTGGGCCAGCATCTGGATCACCGCGCCTTGCAGGGCCTGCTGGCTGCCGGAGTAGATACCGATCAGCACGAAGCCCATGTGCGAGACGCTGGAGAAGGCGATCAGGCGCTTGATGTCGGTTTGCGCGAAAGCCAGGAACGCACCGTAGAAGATGCCGATCAGGCCCAGGGTCATGGCAATCGGCGCGAACTCGGCCGAGGCGTTCGGGAACAGCGGCAGGGCGAAGCGCAGCAGGCCATAGGCCGCAGTCTTCAGCAGGATACCGGCTAGGTCCACGGAACCTGCAGTGGGCGCCTGGGCGTGAGCGTCAGGCAACCAGGAGTGGAACGGCACCACCGGCAGCTTCACCGCAAAGGCGATGAAGAAGCCCAGCATCAGCAGGTATTCCACGCCCGCAGGCAACTGGGCCTTGAGCAGGTCGCTATAGTTGAAGGTGAGCACGCCGGTGGTGTTGTAGTTGACCAGGACCAGGCCAAGGATCGCCACCAGCATGATCAGGCCGCTGGCCTGGGTGAAGATGAAGAACTTGGTCGCCGCGTAGATCCGGGTCTTCTTGCCATCTGCCGAGCTGTGACCCCAGAGCGCGATGAGGAAGTACATCGGCACCAGCATCATTTCCCAGAAGAAGAAGAACAGGAACAGGTCCAGTGCCAGGAACACACCGACCACGCCGCCCAGGATCCACATCAGGTTGAGGTGGAAGAAGCCGACGTGACGCTGGATTTCTTTCCACGAGCACAGGACCGACAGCACACCGAGCAGGCCGGTAAGCAGGATCATCAGCAGCGACAGGCCATCGAGGGCCAGGTGGATGCTGATGCCGAAGCGCTGGATCCACTGGACTTTGTATTCCAGGGCCCAGGCCGGTTCGGCGCCAGGTGCGGGGGCGAGGGTGTAATCGCCGTGAGCCCACAGCCACAGGCCGATGCCTAGCAGCAGGGACATGGTCAGCAGCGCGATCCAGCGCGGCAGGGTGGCGCCGAAGCGCTCACCCAGCCAGCACAGGAAGCCGCCGATGAAGGGGATCAGGATCAGCCAAGGCAAAATCATGACGGGTTCGTTTCCTTTTGCAGGGTCGCAAGGTTCGCAAAGTTCATGGTCATACCGCAGCCACTACCACAGCGCCGAGTACCAGCACTGCGCCAACGGCGATCGAGGCGGTGTACCAGCGCAGTTGGCCTGTCTCGGTCTTGCTCATGGCGACGTGGCCGCCGCGAGCCAGGCGAGGGATGAGGCCAATGCCGCGGTCAACCGGATCCTTGCGCAGCATGTGGCTGATCAGCAGGTAAGGTTTGACGAACAGCTTGTCGTAGATCCAGTCGAAGCCCCAGGCAGCGAACCACCAGGCCGAAAGCACGCGGCCGATGCTGCTGTTGGCCACCGCACTGACGAAGCTGCGCTTGCCCAGGAACAGCAGGGCTGCCAGCAGGATACCGGCAATGGCGATCGACCCCGAGGTGATTTCCAGCGCGTGCTTGGCGGCGCCACCGGCATGGCCGGCGCTTTCAGGCAGCACGCCGGCCAGCGGTGGGGTGATCCAGGCACCGATGAAGGTCGACAGCACGATCAGTACGCCCAGCGGCAGCCAGTGGCTGATGCCGTGGCCGGCATGCGCTTCGGTCTTGGCTTCGCCATGGAAGGCGATGAAGATCAGGCGGAAGGTGTACAGCGAGGTCATGAACGCGCCCACCAGGCCGGCGTACAGCAGGCCGGTGTTGCCGCTGGCGAAGGCTCCCCAGAGGATCTCGTCCTTGGAGTAGAAGCCTACCGTCACGATCGGCAGTGCGGCCAGGGCCGCGCCACCGACCACGAAGCTGGCATAGGCCAGGGGCAGTTTCTTCCACAGGCCGCCCATCTTGAAGATGTTCTGCTCGTGGTGGCAGGCCACGATCACCGCACCGGAGGCCAGGAACAGCAGTGCCTTGAAGAACGCGTGGGTCATCAGGTGGAAGATCGCCGCGTCCCAGGCACCGACGCCCAGGGCCAGGAACATGTAGCCGATCTGGCTCATGGTCGAGTAGGCGAGGATACGCTTGATGTCGGTTTGCACCAGCGCGGCGAAGCCGGCCAGTACCAGGGTCACGCCACCGACTACGCCTACCAGGTGCAGGATGTCGGGTGCCAGCAGGAACAGGCCGTTGGTACGGGCGATCAGGTACACGCCCGCAGTCACCATGGTCGCGGCGTGGATCAGTGCCGAAACCGGGGTCGGGCCGGCCATCGCGTCCGCCAGCCAGGTCTGCAGTGGCAGCTGGGCCGATTTACCCACCGCACCGCCCAGCAGCATCAGCGTTGCCAGCACCATCCAGGTGTCGCCCGCCTGGAATTTCTGTGGTGCCAGCACCAGCAGCTCCTGCACGTTCAAAGTACCCAGCTGGGCGAACAGGATGAACAGGCCGATGGCCATGAACACGTCGCCGATGCGGGTGACGATGAATGCCTTGAGCGCGGCATTACCGTTGTTGCGGTTGCTGTAGTAGAAGCCGATCAACAGGTACGAGCACAGGCCCACGCCTTCCCAGCCGAAGTAGATGAACAGCAGGTTATCGCCAAGGATCAGGAACAGCATGCTGGCGATGAACAGGTTGGTGTACGAGAAGAAGCGCGAGTAGCCGGCTTCGCCACGCATGTACCAGGAGGCGAACAGGTGGATCAGGAAGCCGACACCGGTGACCACGCCGAGCATGGTGACCGACAGGCCGTCCAGGTACAGGGTGAAGTTCGGCGCGAAGCCGTCCACCGACATCCACTGCCACAGCAACTGGCTGTAAGCGCCGCCTTCAGGTGGGGCGACGTTGAATTGCCAGATGACGTAGGCGGCCGTGGCCGCCGACAGGCCTACCGAGCCGACGCCGATCAGCGCGGACAGGTTCTCCGAGAACCGTCCGCGCGAGAACGACAGCAGCAGGAAGCCGATGAGGGGGAAGACGAAAGTCAGGAAGAGAAGGTTCATCCGCGCATCTCACTGGCAGCATCGATGTCGAGAGTGTGGAACCGGCGGTACAGCTGCAGCAGGATGGCCAGGCCAATGCTGGCCTCGGCAGCTGCCAGGCTGATCACCAGAATGAACATCACCTGGCCGTCGGGCTGGACCCAACGGGCCCCGGCGACGACGAACGCCAGGGCAGAGGCGTTCATCATGACTTCCAGGCTCATGAGCACGAAGAGGATGTTGCGGCGGACCATCAGGCCAACCAGACCTAAGCAGAACAGGATGCCGGCGACTGCCAGGCCATGTTCGAGAGGGATAGCACCCATGATTTACTCCTTCGCCTCGTTGCGGCCCAGGTGGAAGGCGGTCACAGCTGCCGCCAGCAGCAGCATCGACGCCAGTTCGACCACCAGCAGGTAGGGGCCGAACAGGCTGACCCCCACGGCTTTCGGGCCCACGGTGGTACCGCTGATGCCGGCGCCGCTCGGGGTGACGAACAGCACGTACAGCAGCTCTGCCAGCAGCAGGGCGCCAAGGATGACCGGCCCGGCCCAGATGCCGGGCTTGAGCCAGCCGCGCTCCTGGGCCACCGAAGCCGGCCCGAGGTTGAGCATCATCACCACGAACACGAACAGCACCATGATGGCGCCGGCGTAGGCGATCACTTCCAGGGCACCGGCGAACGGTGCACCCAGGGAGAAGAAGATCATGGCCACGGAAATCAGCGAAATGATCAGGTAAAGCAGGGCGTGCACGGGGTTGGTGCCGGTCACCACCCGAAGGGTGGACACCACGGCGATCCCGGATGCGAAGTAGAAAGCGAATTCCATCTTTCTGTCCTTATGGGAGCAAGCTCTTCACGTTGATCGGCTCGGCTTCGTTCTGTGCAGCGCCTTTCGGCTTGCCAGCGATGGCCATACCCGCAACACGGTAGAAGTTGTAGTCAGGGTTCTTGCCGGGGCCGGAGATCAGCAGATCTTCTTTCTCGTACACCAGGTCCTGACGCTTGAACTCGGCCATTTCGAAATCCGGAGTCAGCTGGATCGCGGTGGTCGGGCACGCTTCTTCACACAGGCCGCAGAAGATGCAGCGCGAGAAGTTGATGCGGAAGAACTCCGGGTACCAGCGGCCGTCCTCGGTTTCGGCTTTCTGCAGCGAGATGCAGCCGACCGGGCAGGCCACCGCGCAGAGGTTGCACGCTACGCAGCGCTCCTCGCCGTCGGGGTCGCGGGTGAGCACGATGCGGCCGCGGTAGCGCGGCGGCAGGTACACGGGCTCTTCGGGGTACTGCAGGGTGTCGCGTTTGCGAAACCCGTGGGAGAACACCATGGCCAGGCTGCGCAGCTGGGTGCCGGTGCCTTTAACGATGTCGCCGATATACTTGAACATGGGTCAAATCCTCACTGGGCCGCGACGGCTGGCGTGTTGTAGAGCACGAGCGCAGCGGTCACCAGCAAATTGATCAGGGTCAGCGGCAGGCAGAACTTCCAGCTGAAGTCCATCACCTGGTCATAGCGTGGGCGCGGGATCGAGGCGCGCAGCAGGATGAACAGCATGATGAAGAACGCGGTCTTCAATGCGAACCACAGGAACGGCAGTTGTGGCAGTATGCCGAACGGGCCGTGCCAGCCGCCGAAGAACAGGGTTACCAGCAGCGCCGAGATGAGGATGATGCCGATGTACTCACCGACGAAGAACATGCCCCACTTCATGCCGGCATACTCGATGTGGTAGCCGTCGGCCAGTTCCTGTTCCGCTTCCGGCTGGTCGAACGGGTGACGGTGAGTCACGGCCACGCCAGCGATGAAGAAGGTGCAGAAGCCGAAGAACTGTGGAATGATGAACCACAGGTTCTGCGCCTGGTACTCGACGATGTCGCGCATGTTGAACGAGCCCACCTGCACCACCACGCCCATCAGCGCCAGGCCCAGGAACACTTCGTACGACACGGTCTGTGCCGACGCCCGCAAGCTGCCCAACAGGGCGTACTTGTTGTTCGACGACCAGCCGGCAAACAGCACCGCGTAGACCGACAGGCCGGCCATGGCGAAGAAGAACAGCAGGCCGATGTTCAGGTCGGCGACGCCCCAGCCCGGGGTGATCGGGATGATCGAGAAGCCGATCAGCAGGGCGCTCATGGCCACGACTGGCGCCAGGGTGAAGATCATCTTGTCGACGAAGGGCGGGTTCCAGTCTTCCTTGAAGAACATCTTCAGCATGTCGGCTGCGATCTGGAACATGCCGAACGGGCCGACACGGTTCGGACCGTAGCGGTCCTGCCACCAGCCCAGCAAGCGGCGTTCGACGAAGCTGAGCAGGGCGCCGCAGACCACCACGGCCAACAGCACCACGATAGCCTTGACGACCTGGATGATCACATCGATCACTTCGGGGGTGAACCAGCTCATTGTGCTGCCTCCTGCAGACCTTCGACGGGTGCACCGAAGATGGCAGGCGGAATGCCGGCCAGGCCTTTCGGCAGCGCGACCAGGCCAGCGCCCAGCTCTTCATTGATACGCAGCGGCAGGCGCAGGGCCACACCGGCAACGGTCAGGCTCAGCAGCGCACCTTCGTTGACGCCCAGGCGGTCGGCCTCGGACTTGGCCAAGGCCACGTAGGCCACCGGAATACGCTGTTGCACCGGGGCGGCGCGCGAGGAACTTTCTTCGCTGCCGAACAGGTGGAAGAACGGCACCGCCGTCCAGGTGCCACGGGCCGGGTTGAAGGCGCCCGGAATGGCGCTGAACCAGTTCAGGCGGTCGCCTTGCGACTCGATCAGGCGCACGCCCGGGTCACCGGCACGCAGGTGGCCACCGACCTCGTCCTGGAACTTGTTCCAGGCTTGCGGCGAGTTCCAGCCCGGCGACCAGGCGAACGGCACCTGCTGGCGCGGTTCGGCCGAGCCCGAGTAGCCTTCCATGGAGAAGGCGAACGCGGTGTCCTTGTCTTGCGGGGTACGTGGCTCGTGCACGCTGATGTTGGCGCGCATGGCGGTACGGCCGGAGTAGCGCAGCGGCTCGCGGGCCAGCTTCATGCCCTTGATGCGGAACGCGGCGCTTGGCGCGGCATTGACGATGCCGGCCAGTTGCGGCGCGGCAGCAGCACAGGCGCTGGTGACGTGGTCCAGTTGCGTCCAGTCGACCGGCTTGTTCAGCAGGGTGGCACGCAGGGCGTGCATCCAGCGCCAGCCTTCGTGGATCTGGATGCTGCTGTCCAGGTACTGCGGGTCGAACACCTGGAAGAAGCGCTGGGCACGGCCTTCCTGGCTGACCAGGGTACCGTCGCCTTCGGCGAACGAGGCGGCCGGCAACACCAGGTGGGCGCGGTCGACCGTTGGGGTTTTCGAGTGGTCGGCGACGATCACCACTTTGGCGGCCGCCAGGGCTGCGTCGACCTTGGCAGCCGCTACGCGGGCGTACAGGTCGTTTTCCAGCACCACGATCGCATCGGCTTTGCCGCTGATGACGGCGTCCAGCGCGGCATCCACCGACTCGCCACCGAGCATGGCCAGGCCGATGCTGTTGGCCTCTGGCACCACCAGGCTCAGGGAGCCGTTTTTCTCGCGCAGCTTCAGGGCCTTGGCGATGTTGGCGGCGGCTTCGATCAGGGCCGGGTCGGCCAGCGAAGTGCCCGCTACCACCAATGGGCGCTTGGCGGCCACCAGGGTGTCGGCGATGCGCTGGGCCAGGGCTTTGGCTTCGGCGTCCAGGCCTTCGACGGCCGGGGCGCTCGGGTCGATGGCGTGGGCCACGGCGAAGCCGAGGCGGGCCAGGTCGGCGGGGGCTGCGTGCACGCACTCTTCAGCCACGTCGTCCAGCTTGGTTTGCGCCAGCGAAGCGATGAACAGCGGGTACAGCGCGTGCTGGCCGATGTTCTTCACGGCAGCGTCGAGCCAAGGCTGCACCTTCATCGCTTCGGCCATGGCCTCGGCCTTGCCCTTGGTCGCCTGGCGCACAGCCAGGGCGACGCGGGCAGCGGTCTGGGTCAGGTCTTCACCCAGCACGAACACGGCGTCGTGGTCTTCGATGTCGCGCAGGGTCGGCACCGGCAGCGGGCTGTTGTTCAGCACGTCCAGGGCCAGGCGCACCCGGGCCAGCTCGCCAGCTTCCATGCCCGAGTAGAAGTACTCGGCACCGACCAGCTCACGCAGGCCGTAGTTGCTTTCGAGGCTGGCGCGTGGCGAACCGATGCCGACGATGGTGCGGCCGCGCAGCAGGTCGGCGGCCTTGTCCAGGGCGGCGTCCAGGCCCAGCTTGGTGCCGTCGGCCAGTTGTGGCTGGCGCGGGCGGTCCGTGCGGTTGACGTAACCGTAGCCAAAGCGGCCGCGGTCGCACAGGAAGTACTGGTTCACCGAACCGTTGAAGCGGTTTTCGATACGGCGCAGCTCGCCGTAGCGCTCGCCTGGGCTGATGTTGCAGCCGCTGGAGCAGCCATGGCAGATGCTCGGGGCAAACTGCATGTCCCACTTGCGGTTGTAGCGCTCGGAGTGGGTCTTGTCGGTGAACACGCCCGTTGGGCAGACTTCGGTCAGGTTGCCGGAGAACTCGCTTTCCAGCACGCCGTCTTCGACGCGACCGAAGTACACGTTGTCGTGGGCGCCGTAGACACCCAGGTCGGTCCCGCCGGCGTAGTCCTTGTAGTAGCGCACGCAGCGGTAGCAGGCGATGCAGCGGTTCATCTCATGGGCGATGAACGGGCCGAGGTCCTGGTTCTGGTGGGTACGCTTGGTGAAACGGTAGCGGCGCTCGTTGTGGCCGGTCATTACCGTCATGTCCTGCAGGTGGCAGTGACCGCCTTCCTCGCACACCGGGCAGTCGTGCGGGTGGTTGGTCATCAGCCATTCGACGACGCTGGCGCGGAACGCCTTGGACTCTTCATCGTCGATGGAGATCCAGGTGCCGTCGGAAGCAGGGGTCATGCAGGACATGACGATACGACCACGGGTGTCGTTCTCGTCGGTGTACTGCTTCACCGCGCACTGCCGGCAGGCACCCACGCTACCAAGCGCGGGGTGCCAGCAGAAATAAGGGATGTCGAGGCCGAGTGACAGACACGCCTGTAAAAGGTTGTCAGCACCGTTGACTTCGAGCGCTTTGCCGTCTACGTGGATAGTGGCCATTGTTCAAAGTTCTTCGTTGGCCCGCGTGAGCGGGCGTGGCTAATGGAAATCGGTGAGCCTGCGGCACGCCACGAGTCATTCGGGCCTGCCGGCGGGCTGGCGGGTGGCACGGACCACCCGCGTTCTATCTTTTTATGCGCCGACCACAATCGGCTTCGCCAGGTTCGGGCGCAGGGTGCCAGCGCTTTCAGGCGCCACACCGGCCTCGAACTCCGAGCGGAAGTATTTGATGGCACTGCCCAATGGCTCGACGGCACCCGGTGCGTGAGCACAGAAGGTACGGCCTGGGCCGAGGAAGTTGACCAGCCCCAGCAGCGTCTCGATGTCTTCGGCGCGGCCCTGGCCGTTTTCCAGTGCGCGCAGCATTTTCACGCTCCACGGCAGGCCGTCACGGCAAGGGGTGCACCAGCCACACGACTCGCGGGCGAAGAACTCTTCCATGTTGCGCAGCAGCGACACCATGTTGACGCTGTCGTCGACCGCCATGGCCAGGCCCGTACCCATGCGGGTGCCGACCTTGGCGATGCCACCGGCGTACATCTGCGCATCGAGGTGCTCGGGCAGCAGGAAGCCGGTACCGGCGCCGCCTGGCTGCCAGCACTTGAGCTTGAAGCCGTCACGCATGCCACCGGCGTAGTCCTCGAACAGCTCGCGGGCGGTAACGCCGAACGGCAGCTCCCACAGGCCCGGGTTCTTGACCTTGCCGGAGAAGCCCATCAGCTTGGTGCCGTGGTCTTCGCTGCCTTCACGGGCCAGCGACTTGTACCAGTCGTTGCCGTTGGCGACGATGGCTGGCACGTTGCACAGGGTTTCGACGTTGTTCACGCAGGTCGGTTTGCCCCATACACCCACGGCAGCAGGGAAGGGCGGTTTGGAGCGCGGGTTGGCGCGGCGGCCTTCCAGCGAGTTGATCAGCGCGGTTTCTTCACCGCAGATGTAGCGCCCGGCACCGGTGTGCACGAACAGCTCGAAATCGAAACCGCTGCCCAGGATGTTCTTGCCCAAAAGGCCTGCGGCCTTGGCTTCATCAATGGCGCGGTTGAGGTTCTTCGCGGCGGTGGTGTATTCGCCGCGCAGGAAGATGTAGCCGCGGTAGGCCTTCAGGGCGCGGGCGCTGATCAGCATGCCCTCCACCAGCAGATGGGGCTGTTGCTCCATCAGCATGCGGTCCTTCCAGGTGTTGGGCTCCATTTCGTCCGCGTTGCACAGCAGGTAGCGGATGTTCATGGATTCGTCTTTGGGCATCAGGCCCCACTTCACCCCGGTGGGAAAGCCGGCGCCACCACGGCCCTTGAGGCCGGAGTCCTTGACGCTTTGCACGATATCGTCGGCGGACATGTCTGCCAGCGCCTTGCGCGCGGCGGCGTAGCCGTTCTTCGATTCATACTCGGCCAGCCATACCGGTTCGCCGTCGTCACGCAGGCGCCAGGTCAGCGGGTGGGTTTCGGCCGTGCGCGCGATGCGGTTGGCCGGGCCGAAGGAAGTAATGGTCATACGTAACCCTCCAGCAGTTTGGAAACGCCAGCCGGCTGCACGTCACCGAAGGTGTCGTCGTCGATCATCAGCGCCGGAGCTTTGTCGCAGTTGCCCAGGCAGCATACCGGCAGCAGGGTGAAGCGGCCGTCTGCGGTAGTCTGGCCAAGGCCGATGCCCAGTTCGCTCTGGATCTGGCTGACCACCGATTCGTGGCCGCCGATGTAGCAGACCATGCTGTCGCACACGCGGATGATGTGGCGGCCGACTGGCTGGCGGAAGATCTGGCTGTAGAAGGTGGCTACACCTTCGACGTCGCTGGCCGGAATGCCCAGCACTTCGCCGATGGCGTGAATGGCGCCGTCCGGCACCCAGCCGCGTTCCTTCTGAACGATCTTCAGGGCTTCGATGGACGCCGCGCGCGGGTCCTCGTAGTGATGCATTTCGTGCTCGATGGCCGAGCGCTCGGTTTCGCTCAGGGCGAAACGGTCTGTCTGGATAAGCGTGCTGTTCATGCTTAGCGGTCCACGTCAGCCATAACGAAGTCGATACTGCCCAGGTACGCAATGAGGTCGGCGACCATGCTGCCTTTGATCACCGAAGGGATCTGCTGCAGGTGCGGGTAGCTCGGGGTACGGATCCGGGTGCGGTAGCTCATGGTGCCGCCATCGCTCGTCAGGTAGTAACTGTTGATGCCTTTGGTCGCCTCGATCATCTGGAACGACTCGTTGGCCGGCATCACCGGGCCCCACGAGACTTGCAGGAAGTGCGTGATCAGGGTTTCGATGTGCTGCAGGGTGCGCTCTTTCGGCGGCGGCGTGGTCAGCGGGTGATCCGCCTTGTACGGGCCTTCCGGCATGTTGCGCAGGCACTGGTCGATGATGCGGATACTCTGGCGCATCTCCTCGACACGGACCATGCAGCGATCGTAGGCATCGCCGTTGTGGGCCAGCGGTACTTCGAACTCGAAGTTCTCGTAGCCGGAGTAAGGGCGGGCTTTGCGCAGGTCGAAGTCGCAACCGGTGGAGCGCAGCCCGGCACCGGTGGTGCCCCAGGCCAGTGCTTCCTTGGTGTTGTAGGCAGCGACGCCGATGGTGCGGCCCTTGAGGATGCTGTTCTGCAAGGCCGCCTTGGTGTACTCGTCGAGGCGCTTGGGCAGCCATTCGACGAAGTCCTTGACCAGCTTGTCCCAGCCGCGCGGCAGGTCGTGGGCGACGCCACCGATGCGGTACCAGGCCGGGTGCAGGCGGAAACCGGTGATCGCCTCGATCACGGTGTAGGCGCGCTGGCGGTCGGTGAAGGTGAAGAACACCGGGGTCATGGCACCCACGTCCTGAATATAGGTGCCCAGGAACAGCAGGTGGCTGGTGATGCGGAAGAACTCGGCGAGCATGATGCGGATCACGTCGACCTTCTGCGGCACCTGGATGCCGGCCAGCTTCTCCACCGCGAGCACGTACGGCAGGTTGTTCATCACCCCGCCGAGGTAGTCGATACGGTCGGTGTAGGGGATGAAGCTGTGCCAGGACTGGCGCTCGGCCATTTTCTCGGCGCCACGGTGGTGGTAGCCGATGTCCGGTACGCAGTCGACGATCTCTTCACCGTCCAGCTGCAGCACGATGCGGAATGCACCGTGCGCCGAAGGGTGGTTGGGGCCGAGGTTGAGGAACATGTAGTCCTCGTTGGCGCCCTGACGCTTCATGCCCCAGGCTTCAGGGTTGAAGCGCGCCGATTCCTCTTCGAGCTGCTGCTTGGCCAGGGTCAGGCTGTACGGGTCGAACTCGGTGGCACGGGCCGGGTAGTCCTTGCGCAGCGGGTGGCCTTCCCAGGTGGGGGGCATCATGATGCGGCTGAGGTGCGGGTGGCCGGCAAAGTCGATGCCGAACATGTCCCAGACTTCGCGCTCGTACCAGTTGGCGTTCGGCCAGATGTTGGTCACCGATGGCAGGTTGAGGTCGCCTTCGCTGAGCGACACCTTGATCATCACGTCGCTGTTACGCTCGACCGACAGCAGGTGGTAGAACACGCTGAAGTCGGCGGCTGGCAGGCCGCGGCGCTGGGTACGCAGGCGTTCGTCGACGCCGTGCAGGTCGTACAGCATGCTGTACGGCTTGGCCACGCCACGCAGGAAGCTCAGCACTTCCTTGAGTTGGGCGCGCTTGACCCACAGCACGGGCATGCCGGTGCGGGTTTCCTGGGCGACGAAAGCTTCGGCGCCAAAACGGTTGTGCAGTTCGACGACCACATCCTGGTCGTCAGCCTTGTAGGGCGGAATGAAAATAGCGTTGTCCGCTGTCATGGTCTCGGTCGCTTTGGGTCAACGTTAAGAATGAAGCCAGGCCGCCGGCTCCATGGGGAGCGGGCGGCAGGTCGCTGGATCAGACTTCGTCGGGGCTGCGCAGGTTGGTTACTGCAATGCGCTGCTCACGACGCAAGTCTTTCTGGGCTGGCATCTCGGCACGGTAAATACCTTGATCACCAACAACCCAGGAAAGCGGGCGTCGTTCTTGGCCGATCGACTCCTGCAGCAGCATCAAGCCTTGCAGGAAAGCCTCAGGGCGTGGCGGGCAGCCAGGCACATAGACGTCCACGGGGAGGAACTTGTCGACCCCCTGAACGACCGAGTAGATGTCGTACATGCCACCGGAGTTGGCGCACGACCCCATGGAGATCACCCACTTGGGCTCGAGCATCTGCTCGTACAGGCGCTGGATGATCGGCGCCATTTTCACGAAGCAGGTACCGGCAATGACCATGAAGTCGGCCTGACGCGGCGAGGCCCGGATGACTTCGGCACCGAAGCGGGCGATGTCGTGGGGTGCCGTGAAGGCCGTGGTCATTTCCACGTAGCAGCAGGACAGGCCGAAGTTGTACGGCCACAGTGAGTTCTTGCGACCCCAGTTGACCGCGCCACGCAGCACATCTTCGAGCTTGCCCATGAAGATGTTCTTGTGGACCTGGTCCTCCAGCAGCTGATCGGTGACGGTTTCCCGTTCACCGACCGGGTACTGCTCGTTGGGCGCATCCGGATCGATTCTGGTGAGATTGTATTGCATGCCAAAGCCTCATTGTTTCAGCTTCGCTTGCCGCTTGCGGCGACCTTCGGGAGCCCAATCAAGTGCCCCGACGCGCCATAGGTAGACAAGACCTGCCAACAGAATTGCTATGAAAACGAGTGCTTCGACGAACCCGGTCCAGCCGCTTTCGCGGACGGACACAGACCATGCAAAGAGAAAGAGGGCTTCGATATCGAAGATCACGAACAGCATCGCGACCAGATAGAATTTGGCGGACAGGCGCAGGCGGGCGCTGCCGACGGGCAGCATGCCGGATTCGAAGGGTTCGTTCTTGGCGCGGCCCCATGCCTTGCTACCGAGCAGGCTGGACAGGCCGAGCATGAAGGCGCACAGGCCGACGACACCCAGGAGGAAGATGGCAAAGCCCCAGTTGTGGGCGATGAGTCCTGCCGAATCGGACATGCTAGAAATCCTTATACAGAGACCCAGCTCTGCAGTCTGAAATAAGTGTAGAGCGGCGACCTGGTGTCGCACATGCAGTGACCAAATGTCGCAGCTGAATCAATCGCGCTGATTTTATGGGTAAACCTGGTGCAAGTAAAATTTCTGTAGCAAATTTATCCGTAGGATTTAGTGCAACAGCAGCGCGTAAATGGCTGAAAGCCTTGAAATTCGGGCATTGCGTGCGCTTTTGTTAATTATGTTTCTTGCGAGTGGTAACGAATTACAAGTTTCGTAATGATAATTAATATCATTTGGCCTGGTGCCATTTAATTGGGCTGTTCTGAGCCTTGTAAAGTTCATCTGGCGAGTCCCCCTACTTGTAAATGCGAAAGGGCCGTGTTCTAGCAGCTTTGCGCGGCGGTTGCACCGCTCTGGGTCAATACTTTAGTGGTTGGGTCATGACTGGCTGATGAAGCGGCCGGCCAGTGCTGCCCTGGGTGCGGTGCTGCCACAAGCATAGACGTGATTGTGGGGTTTGTTGGGCTGGCGTGGGTCGCGTGAGGGCCGCCATTTGTATGGCGAAAGGAATGCAGCGCCTGTGAGACCGAGCGCCGCCCGCGCGGCGCATCGCCGGCAAGCCGGCTCCCACATCTGTTTCGGGCCAATGATGCCTGTGTCATTTGCGCGCGGCCCCTTTGGCGCATGGCTCGATACCGCGCCGTATGTACTAGGCGGTCGCCTGCGCTGGTCCAGGATGGACGGGTCCGAAACAGATGTGGGAGCCGGCAAGCTGAACTGGCATGCAGCGCAGAGGCACCCCTGATAGGCACGATTCGTCTGTAGGAGCGGCCTTGTGTCGCGAAAGGGCCGCAGAGCGGCCCCGGCAATTTTGCGGTGGCGCACAGATCCCGGGGGCGCTACGCACCCCTTTCGCGACACAAGGCCGCTCGTTTGTTTCGGGCCAGTGAGGCCTGTGAGAGGCGCGCGCGACCGCCTGGTTCATACGACGCGATATTGAGGCATGCGCCAAAGGGTTCGCGCGCAAATCCCCCAGGCATAATTGGCCCGAAACAAACGGAGCGAGCGCAGCTCGCGATGCGCCGCGCGGGCGGCGCTCGATCTGCGCAACACCGCAAAAACCAATACAGGCACCTCGCCGCCCTGAGGCGGTCCTTGCTGGTCTGCTGCCTCAAGATAGACCTGATTATGGGGTTTGTTGGGGCTGCCGTTGGGTCGCGGGAGGGCTGCCATTTGTATGGCGAAAGGAATGCAGCGCCTGTGAGATCGAGCGCCGCCCGCGCGGCGCATCGCCGGCAAGCCGGCTCCCACATCTGTTTCGGGCCAATGATGCCTGTGTGATTTGCGCGCGCCCCCTTTGGCGCATGGCTCGATACCGCGCCGTATGTACTAGGCGGTCGCCTGCGCTGGCCCAGGATGGACTGGCCCGAAACAGATGTGGGAGCCGGCAAGCTGAACTGGCATGCAGCACAGAGGCACCCCTGATAGGCACGATTCGTCTGTAGGAGCGGCCTTGTGTCGCGAAAGGGCCGCAGAGCGGCCCCGGCAATTTTGCGGTGGCGCACAGATCCCGGGGGCGCTACGCACCCCCTTTCGCGACACAAGGCCACTCCTACAGGGTTCATCCGCGAAAGGGCCGGTACCGGCAAAAACAAAGGCCCGGCGCTTTTACAAGCGCCGGGCTTTCGTTCAACCGCAAGCCACTATCAGTGGAATTGCTCTTCCTCAGTCGAACCCGTCAGGGCAGTCACCGACGAAGCCCCACCCTGAATAACAGTGGTCATGTCGTCGAAGTAGCCAGTGCCCACTTCCTGCTGGTGCGCCACGAAGGTGTAGCCCTTGCTAGCGTCAGCGAATTCCTGCTCCTGCAGCTTCACATAGGCGGTCATGTCGTTGCGGGCGTAGTCGTGCGCCAGGTTGAACATGCCGTGCCACATGTTGTGGATGCCGGCCAGGGTGATGAACTGGTGTTTGTAGCCCATGGCCGACAGTTCGCGCTGGAACTTGGCGATGGTGGCGTCGTCCAGGTTCTTCTTCCAGTTGAAGGAAGGCGAGCAGTTGTACGACAGGATCTGGTCCGGGTACTCCTTCTTGATCGCCTCGGCGAAGCGGCGGGCTTCGTCCAGGTCCGGTTTGGCAGTCTCGCACCAGATCAGGTCGGCATACGGCGCGTAAGCCAGGCCGCGGGCGATAGCCTGGTCGAGGCCGGCGCGCACTTTGTAGAAGCCTTCACGGGTGCGCTCGCCAATCACGAACGGCTGGTCGTACGGGTCGCAGTCGCTGGTCAGCAAGTCGGCGGCGTTGGCGTCGGTACGGGCCAGGATAATGGTCGGTACGCCCGACACGTCAGCAGCCAGGCGCGCGGCCACCAGCTTCTGTACGGCTTCCTGGGTCGGTACCAGTACCTTGCCCCCCATGTGGCCGCATTTTTTCACCGAGGCCAGCTGGTCTTCGAAGTGCACGCCGGCGGCGCCTGCTTCGATCATGTTCTTCATCAGCTCGTAGGCGTTCAGTACGCCGCCGAAACCGGCTTCGGCGTCAGCCACGATCGGGGCGAAGTAGTCGATGTAGCCTTCGTCGCCCGGGTTCTTGCCCGCTTTCCACTGGATCTGGTCAGCGCGGCGGAACGCATTGTTGATGCGCTTGACCACGGTCGGTACCGAGTCGACCGGGTACAGCGACTGGTCCGGGTACATGGACTCGGCCGAGTTGTTGTCGGCGGCAACCTGCCAGCCGGACAGGTAGATGGCCTGGATGCCGGCTTTTACCTGCTGGACTGCCTGGCCGCCAGTCAGGGCGCCCATGCAGTTGACGAAGTCTTTCTCAGGGCGGAAGGACGGGTGGGCACCTTCGGTGACCAGCTTCCACAGTTTCTCTGCACCCTGGCGGGCAAAGGTGTGCTCGGGTTGCACGGAGCCACGCAGGCGAACGACATCAGCGGCGGTGTAGGTACGGGTCACGCCTTTCCAGCGCGGGTTCTCGGCCCAGTCTTTCTCGAGGGCTGCAATTTGCTGTTCGCGTGTCAGTGCCATGGAAATAAACCTCGTCGCATCGATCTTGAGTTAATTGTGCTGATGCTCGGAGCAGATCAGGTGCCTGGCGGCTGTCCTGTTCGCAGGTGTGCGGCGGCGAACGCGAAGGCTCGAAGGGGAAGGAGAGTGCAGGCCAGGCGAAGGGCGCCCCGGCAGGTCGGCTCGTGGATGCCTAACTGCGGTGCTACGCGATTGCCAGTACTGCGGTGATGCGCTTCCGTCCCTCGGGACAACTTCTTCGTTGCAGTCGCAATCCCGTCGAACCGCCTTGTGGGCCGTATAGACACAAGGCGCCTCCGGGGGTGGGAGGAGCGCGCCTCGAAGGCCCTTGCCAGGGCCCCTGATTAGCGGGAGCGAGGCCATCATGCCCTTGGGAAAAACACCCTGTCAAATGTTTTGTAGTGGTTTTTTGCGCTTACTACATCTTTGGTCTAATACGACTTGTCAGTCAGTTTCAAGGCCTTTGGTCGAGGCCTTGAATTGCCTGAGATCAGTCGAGAAGGTCGACTTTTACACGCAAAGTCATGTTTTCACCGCGCTGGGTGCTGTAACTGCGGCTTGACGTACTGCGGTCCGCTTGGCTCTGCTGGTTGTAGCCCGCCAGGGTGATCCACTGGCCGAGCTTGCCAGTGATGGTTGTGTCGGTACTTTGCACTTTTACTACATCTGCACGTTCCTGGCTGATGCGGTCATTATTTGTGCTTATTTGCAGACGAACCGTTTCTCCGCTCAGAGTCGGGGTGACATAGAAACCTTGGGTCACGTTGCGGTATTCGGTGTTGCTCTGGAGGCGCCCGTAGCCGTCGGTGCTGGTGCTGGTAACCGGGATGCTCTGGCCAACCTGGATGAGTGCTGGCTGGCCTTCGCTAGCCTGAACTTGCTGCATGCCACCGTCGCGGTTGCTGGTGCCGTAGCGAATGACCTGGCCGTTGCCCCGGTTGTCCTGGAAGTTGCTGTCGTTGTTGTCAACGCTGATCAGCAGGCGCTTGGGCGCGGTATCCAGCTGCTGCAGCAAGGCACGCAGGTCGTCGATGCGCTCGGGGCTGGCGTTGACGATCAGCTTGTTCTCGAAGGCGCTGACCGTGCCGTCTTTGGCGATGAATGCCTGTGCGGCAGGCAGCAGTTCGGCGCTGCTGCGGTGCTGCAGCGGCAATACCTCGGTGGCGGCCTGGGCGGTGAGGCTGGCGGCCAGCAGCAGGGCGGCGCATAGGGGGCGTAGCGGCATGTCCATGATCTCCGCAGGTGGGGTTGCCATGATGGCAAAGGCGTCCTGCCTGTGCTGGATGCACATCAAAAACTGCCTTTTACCCTGGCTTTATCCAGGAAACTATAAATTATAGTCAGCCAGATAATTGCAGATAATCGCCCTCCACAGGCCGTGCCAGGGAGCCTGAGAGCCCTTCGGCAACATTGCGCGGTGGCTGCTGTCAGACAAATTCCGTAACATCCCGCCTTCGATTTTTGCCCGCTCTAAAGGCCGTACAGGTGCCCCAGGCTGTTGTCCGGCTAATTACAGGATGCCCATGAAACACACCCGACTACGCGCCGACCTGCTCGCCGGCCTGACCACCTCGTTTGCCTTGGTGCCCGAGTGCATCGCCTTTGCCTTGGTGGCCCACCTCAACCCGCTGATGGGCCTGTACGGTGCGTTCATCATTTGCACCTTGACCGCACTGTTCGGCGGTCGGCCGGGCATGATTTCCGGGGCTGCCGGCTCGATGGCGGTGGTGATCGTGGCGCTGGTGGTGCAGCACGGCGCGCAATACCTGCTGGCAACGGTGCTGCTGGGCGGGGTGGTGATGATTCTGTTCGGCCTGCTGCGCCTGGGCAAACTCGTGCGCCTGGTGCCGTACCCGGTCATGCTGGGCTTCGTCAACGGCCTGGCCATTGTCATTGCCATGGCCCAGCTGGAGCATTTCAAAAACGGTGAGCACTGGCTCAGTGGCACGCCTTTGTACCTGATGATCGGCCTGGTGGCGCTGACCATGGCGGTGGTCTACCTGTTGCCGAAGCTCACCCGCGCCGTACCGCCGGCACTGGTGGCGATTCTTGGCGTTGGCTTGCTGGTGTACCTGCTCGGCCTGCCCACCCGCACCCTGGGTGACATGGCGCACATCGCTGGCGGCTTGCCGGGGCTGGCGCTGCCGGATGTGCCGTGGAACCTGGAAACCCTCAAGATCATCGCCCCCTACGCGGTGCTGATGGCCATGGTCGGCCTGCTGGAAACCCTACTCACGCTGAACCTGACCGACGAAATCACCGAAAGCCGCGGCTACCCGGACCGCGAGTGCGTGGCATTGGGCGCCGCGAACATGGTGTCGGGCCTCTGCGGTGGCATGGGGGGTTGCGCGATGATCGGGCAAACGGTGATCAACCTGAGCTCCAATGGCCGTGGCCGGCTGTCGGGTGTGGTGGCCGGGGTGATGATTCTGCTGTTCGTGTTGTTCCTGTCGCCTTTGATCGAGCGTATTCCCCTGGCGGCGCTGGTTGGCGTGATGTTCGTGGTGGCCCAGCAGACCTTTGCCTGGGCGTCCTTGCGGGTGTTGCACAAGGTGCCGGTCAACGATGTGCTGGCGATCATCGCGGTGACCGTGGTCACGGTGTTTACCGACCTGGCCATGGCAGTGCTGTTCGGCATCGTGATCGCGGCGCTGAACTTTGCCTGGCAGCATGCCCGGGAGTTGTACGCCGACAGCCATGAAGACGCCGATGGCAGCAAACACTATCAGGTACATGGCACGCTGTTCTTCGCCTCGACCACTTCATTTCTCGACCAGTTCGATGCCGCCAGCGACCCGGCCCAGGTCACGCTGGACTGCCAGCACCTGAGCTTTGTCGATTATTCGGCGGTTGCCGCACTGCAGACCTTGCGCGAGCGTTATGCCAAGGCGGGCAAGCACCTGCGCGTGGTGCATCTGTCGGAGCGGTGCAAGAAGCTGTTGAAGCGGGCAGGGGAGCAGCACTGAGAAAGGTTATTGTCTGTGCTGGCCTCTTCGCGGGCTCGCCCGCTCCCACAGGAATGGCGCAGGCGCTGCCCCAGTGGGAGCGGGCGTGCCCGCGAAGAGGCCGGCACAGGCAAATGAATCACTCCCCGCGGTTCTTCTTGACGATGCCATCGGCAATGCTGGCTGGGGCCTCGGCATAGCGGGTGAACTCCATCGAGAAGCTGGCCCGGCCCTGGGTCATCGAGCGCATCGAGGTGGCGTAGCCGAACATTTCGCCCAACGGCACCTCGGCGCGGATCACCTTGCCTGCCGGGGTTTCGTCGCCGTCCTGGATCATGCCCCGGCGCCGGCTCAGGTCGCCCAGGATGTCGCCCTGGTATCCCTCGGGGGTGACCACCTCCACTTTCATCACCGGCTCCAGCAGTACCGCGCCGCCTTTTTGCGACAGTTGCTTGGTGGCCATCGACGCTGCGATCTTGTAGGCCATCTCGTTGGAGTCCACATCGTGGTACGAGCCGTCATACACCGCTGCCTTCAGGTTGATCAGCGGGTAACCGGCCAGCACGCCGTTCTTCATCTGTTCTTCGATACCTTTCTGGATCGCCGGGATGTATTCGCGTGGCACCACGCCGCCGACGATCTCGTTGACGAACTCCAGGCCTTCCTTGCCTTCGTCACCGGGGGCGAAGCGGATCCAGCAATGCCCGTACTGGCCGCGGCCGCCGGACTGGCGGACGAAGCGGCCCTCGATCTCGCAGGTGTTGCGGATTTTCTCGCGGTAGGCCACCTGCGGCTTGCCGATATTGGCCTCGACGTTGAATTCACGGCGCATGCGGTCGACGATGATGTCCAGGTGCAACTCGCCCATGCCGGAGATGATGGTCTGGCCGGTTTCTTCGTCGGTGCGCACGCGGAATGAAGGGTCTTCCTGGGCCAGTTTGCCCAGGGCGATGCCCATTTTTTCCTGGTCGGCCTTGGTTTTCGGTTCCACGGCCACGGAAATCACCGGGTCGGGGAAGTCCATGCGTTCCAGGATGATTGGCTTGTCCATGTCGCACAGGGTGTCGCCGGTGGTCACGTCCTTCATGCCGATGAGGGCAGCGATGTCGCCGGCGCATACGTCCTTGATCTCCGCGCGCTGGTTGGCGTGCATCTGCACCATGCGGCCGATGCGCTCTTTCTTGCCCTTGACCGAGTTGAGCACGGCATTGCCGGAGCTGAGCACCCCGGAGTACACCCGGGCGAAGGTCAGGGTGCCGACGAACGGGTCGGTGGCGATCTTGAAGGCCAGGGCCGAGAACGGCTCCTTGTCGTCGGCATGGCGCTCCAGGTGCTTGTTTTCGTCGTCGGGGTCGGTGCCCTTGATTGCCGGGATTTCCGACGGGGCAGGCAGGTAATCGATCACCGCATCGAGCATCAGCGGCACGCCCTTGTTCTTGAACGAGGAGCCGAGGATGGTGGGTACGATTTCGTTGTTCAGGGTGCGTTTGCGCAGGCCGGCCTTGATTTCTTCGATGCTCAGCTCTTCGCCCTCGAGAAACTTCTCGGTCAGTTCGTCATCGGCCTCAGCCGCGGCCTCCACCATCTTCGCGCGCCATTCATCGGCCAGCACCTTGAGCTCGGCAGGTATCTCTTCTTCGCGATAACTGGTGCCGTTATCGGCATCGTTCCAGTAGATAGCTTTCATCTTCACCAGGTCGATCTGGCCGATGAAATGCTCTTCACTGCCAATGGCCAGCTGGATCGGCACCGGGTGGTGGCCCAGGCGCTGGTCGATCTGTTTGACCACCCGCAGGAAGTCGGCGCCCTGGCGATCCATCTTGTTGATGTAGGCCAGGCGCGGCACGTGGTACTTGTTGGCCTGGCGCCAGACCGTTTCGGACTGGGGCTCGACGCCGTCGGCGCCGCTGAAGACCACCACGGCACCATCGAGTACGCGCAGCGAGCGTTCCACTTCGATGGTGAAGTCGACGTGGCCGGGGGTGTCGATGATGTTGAACCGATACTTGTCGGCGAACTGCTTGGTCGAGCCTTGCCAGAAGGCCGTGGTCGCCGCCGAGGTGATGGTGATGCCGCGCTCTTGCTCCTGGGCCATCCAGTCCATGGTCGCGGCGCCATCGTGCACCTCGCCCATCTTGTGGTTGACCCCGGTGTAGAACAGGATCCGCTCGGTAGTCGTGGTCTTGCCGGCGTCGACGTGGGCGACGATGCCGATGTTGCGGTACAGCTCGATGGGCGTTGTGCGGGCCATGGCGGACTACCTGCGGCTGGGCGGATTCCACCACGTTAGCAGACCCGTGGAATCCTGCCGTGCCGCCGGGCTGTCAGTCGGCCTGGGCCTGCAACAGCCACTGGCCATCCACTTCGCGAGCCAGGCCACACGCCGGTAGCAGGGCCAGCAAGCGTGGGTGCAGGCCGGCTTCGGTGAAGGTCTTGAGCGTGGCCAGGTCCAGCGCGCCGATCAGGTTCAGGTCGGCCTTGGTATAGGACAGCCAGGCTTTCTTCAGCACCTGGGCCACATCGCTGCCGGCGGTGCTGGCGAAACGGCGGTGCCACGGGCGGCCGTCGAAGGTGAAGGTGTGCGCGTGGCTATAGGTGCTGGGGTCGGCACCTTCGGCGCAGCGGTGGCAGCGGCACGGGCCCTCGCCGAAAGCGTTGCGCAGGTAGCTGTTGAAGTCCACCACCGGCTTGAGGGACAGACGTTTGTCGACATCGAACAGGTCGGCGATCAGGGGTTCTTCGGCGCTCACTCGGGATCCTCGTGTGGTGTGGCGTGCATCGGCGGGCACCCTAACAGATCGGGGCGGCCAGATCACCTGTTGCAGGGCTGGCCGCTTCGCGGGTGAACCCGCTCCCACAAGGGCTGCAGCGTATTCAAGGGTTGTATGCCTGTGGGCGCTGGCTTGCCAGCGATGAGGCCAGTAGAGACAACAGGCAATGCCTGCCGTACTCTACGCGCCCATACGCCTACCCACCCATTGAGGTAACCCCGCTTGAGCACCCAGTACCCGTACATCGCCACCGTCACCATCAGCGCCGAGGACCGTGGGGGCGATACCGAGGCATCGGAAAACCCCGGTATGCGCGTTGGCCTGGAGGCGGTGACCGAAACCCTGAAAAAGGTGCATTTCGTCGGTACGCTCGCGGCGCCTGAAAAGAATGCCACGCACATTTGCGTCACCCTGGAGAACGGCCTGACCTACTACGGCCCGATCGTCAATGGCCATGCCGAACTCGAAGGCGGCTGGATCGCATTCGAGTCCGACATGCTCACCCCGGCAGAGCTGGGGCTGTAACGCTCAGTTCAACTCCGCCAGGCACTGCTCGAGGATATCCAGCCCTTCTTCGAGCACCTCGGCCTCGATGGTCAGCGGTGCCAGCAGGCGGATGATGTGCCGCGCCTTGCCGCTGGGCATCAGCAGCAGGCCTTTGGCGCGCGCCGCGTCCAGCACCATGGCCAGTTGCGCCGGGGCCGGGCTGCCGTCTGCATTGACGAATTCAATCCCGCGCATGGCGCCCACCCCGGTCAGGCGCCCGATGAACGGGTACAGGCCCGAGGCCGTCCAACGCTGGTGGCGGCTGACGATGGCCTGCTCCTGGCGCTCACCCCAGGTAGCCACGTTCTCGTCGGTCATCTGCGCCAGGCTGGCCAGTGCTGCCGCACAGGCAATGGGGTTGCCCGAGTAGGTGCCGCCAAGGCCGCCCTTGGGTAATGACCCCATCAGGTGCTTGCGCCCGACCACTGCACCCAAGGGCATGCCGCCGGCAATGCTCTTGGCCAGCAACAGCAGGTCGGGCTCGAGCCCCAGGCGCGGGAAGGCGAAGCGCTGGCCGGTGCGGCCAAAGCCTGACTGGATCTCGTCGATGATGATCAGGATGCCGTGCTGGTCGCAGAAGCGGCGCAGGGCCTGGGCGAAGGCCGGGTCGAGGGCCAGGAAACCACCTTCTCCCTGCACTGGCTCAAAAATGAACGCCGCCACGTCTTCCACGGCCAACTCGACGCTGAACAGGCGGTCCATGGCCTTGAGTGCCTGTTCGCAGGTGACCCCGGTGTCGGCGCTCGGGTAGGGCAGGTGGTAGACCGGCCCGGGCAGCTCGCCGACCCGTTGCTTGTACGGGGCGACCTTGCCGTTGAGGTTCAGGGTAGCCAGCGTGCGGCCGTGGAAGCCCCCGTCGAAGGCGATGATGGCCCGTTTACCGGTGGCGCCACGGGCCACTTTCAGGGCGTTTTCCGCGGCTTCCGCGCCGCTGTTGGTGAGCATGCCGGCCAGCGGGTAGCTGACCGGTACGAACTGGCTCAGTTGCTCCATCAGCGCCAGGTACGGGCCATGGGGGGCGGCGTTGAAGGCATAGTGAGTGAGGCGGGTGGCCTGGGCCTGGATGGCCTCGACCACGGCCGGGTTGCAGTGGCCCAGGTTGAGCACGCCGATACCGCCGACAAAGTCGATGTAACGTTTGCCGTCAGTGTCCCAGACTTCGGCATTGCGGCCATGGGAAAGTGTGATTGGGTGAACGATGGCAATCGATTGGCTGATACTTTCCTGGTTCATGGTGCACGCGGACCTTGTTCGAGTTTCTTATTATCCAAACGTGTTCGCAGGTTATTCCGCAAACGAATTATTCGATTGCGGTCATTCCATGGATTCGTGATCTGGCCGATACTTCGCCATTCAAATCAATCCCCCTCAGCTACCCGCTCCCGTATCCACTGCACAAAAGCCCTTATCTTGGGCACTTCGGCGGCATGTTCGGCATGCGCGATGAAGTGCCGGCCATTGCTCGGCACCGGGTGGTCCCAGGCCACCACCAGCTTGCCTTCGCTCAATTCCTCGGCCACCAGGTAGCGCGGGATCAGGGCGATGCCACAACCGGCGATGGCCGCGCGGATGCACAGGTAGAAGGTGTCGAAACGCGGCCCGTGGTAGCTGTTCTGGCTGTGCAAGCCCAGCCCCAGGAACCACTCATGCCAGGCTTCGGGCCGCGACACGCACTGCAACAGGCGGTGCTCGGTCAGCGCCTGGGCACTGTCGAAAGGGTGGCTGGCCACTAGCTGCGGGCTGCACACCGGCACGACCTCTTCACTGAACAATTCGATGCAGGTTGCCCCGGGCCAGGTGCCCTGGCCGAAGAAAAAGGCGATGTCGGCCTTGGCCTGGACCAGGTCGAACGGCTCCAGCTCGTTGCGTATGTCCAGGTGAATACGCGGGTAGCGGTCGCCGAAGCCCTTGAGCCTGGGCACCAGCCAGCGCGCGCCGAAGGTGGGCTGGGTAGCGATGCGCAGCACTTCGGTTTCGTCGCCATAGCTGAGGATGTAGCGGCTGGAAATATCGATCTGGGTGAGGATCTTGTTCACTTCGGTGAGGTACAGGGCGCCGGCCGGGGTCAGGTGCAGGCGCCGGCGAATACGCTGGAACAGCGAGTGCGAGAGCATGTCTTCAAGCTGCGCCACCTGCTTGCTGACGGCGCTTTGGGTCAGGTGCAGCTCTTGCGCCGCACGGGTGAAGCTGAGGTGGCGGGCGGCCGCTTCGAAACACTGAAGGGCGGTGGTCGAGGGCATCAGGCGTTTGGACATGACGGGCGAATACCGAGCAAAAAAGTAAGGAGTTCATTCCAAAACGGAATCATGTGTTTCGAAAAGGTCGTTTGTTGACCCCGGCCTATAGATTAATACTGACCTGGATCAACAATGACAACCGGTCATGTAAAGAGGAGGTCGTTAACCCGCTTTTGGTCTTTGCAAAACAACAACAACGCGCATCAGAAATTTAAAAGAATTCTGCTCCGACCTTCAGCCGCCATGCCGCGGCCGACCCATTCGAGGGTTCTTCATGGCTTCTCACGACAACAAGAAACAGCGCTCCTTGCAGCACGGCCTGACCTCGCGCCAGGTGTCCATGATTTCCATCGCCGGCATCATCGGCGCCGGCCTGTTCATCGGCTCGTCCAATGCCATTGCCACCGCCGGCCCGGCGATCCTCATCTCCTACGCCATGACCGGCCTGCTGGTGCTGCTGGTCATGCGCATGCTGGGTGAAATGGCCATCGCCAACCCCAACAGCGGCTCGTTCTCGACCTATGCCAGCGAGGCCATCGGCCCGTGGGCCGGGTTCACCATCGGCTGGCTGTACTGGTGGTTCTGGGTACTGATCATTCCGGTCGAAGCCATCGCCGGCGCCGACATCCTGCATGCCTACTTCCCGGGCGTGCCCTCGTGGCTGTTCGCCTTCCTGATCATGCTGGTGCTGTCGGGCACCAACCTGGTCAGCGTGAAGAACTTCGGTGCGTTCGAGTACTGGTTCGCCTTGGTCAAGGTGGTGGCGATCATTGCGTTCATCGTGGTCAGCGGGTTGGCCGTGTTCGGTTTCTGGCCGCTGGCCGAGGTGTCCGGGGTCAGCCGCCTGTGGGACCACGGCGGCTTCATGCCCAACGGCTTCGGCACCGTACTGGGTGGCGTGCTGATTACCATTTTCTCGTTCTTCGGTGCCGAAATCGTCACCATCGCCGCTGACGAAACCGCCAACCCGAAAGACAAGATCCGCCGTGCCACCAACCTGGTGGTCTACCGCATCGCGATCTTCTACCTGGCCTCGATCTTCCTGGTGGTGTCGCTGGTGGCCTGGAACGACCCGGCATTGAAGGCGGTCGGTTCGTTCCAGCGGGTGCTGGAAGTGCTGAACGTGCCAGGGGCCAAGCTGCTGGTCGACCTGGTGGTGCTGGTGGCAGTGACCAGTTGCATGAACTCGGGCCTGTACACAGCCTCGCGCATGCTCTATTCGCTGGGCGCGCGTGGCCAGGCGCTGAGCATGACCAAGCGAATTGCCGGCTCCGGGGTGCCGACCGTGGCCGTGCTGTTCTCCACCTTGGCAGGCTTCGCCGGTTGCCTGGTCAACTATGTCTTCCCTGGCAAGGTGTTTGGCTTCCTGTTGTCTACCACCGGTGCCATCGCGTTGCTGGTGTACCTGGTGATCGCCGTGTCGCAACTGCGCATGCGGGCCCGCGCCGAACGCGAAGGGCGCCCGCTGGAACTGAAAATGTGGCTGTTCCCTTATCTCACCTGGCTGGTGATCGGCACCATTGTCATGGTGCTGGGCTACATGCTGTTCAGCGATGCCTACCGCTATGAAACACTGATGACCGCCGGGGTGACCCTGTTCATCCTGCTGGTGTCGCTGACCCAGCGGCGTGGCCGCGTGGTTGCGCAGGCCGCCTGATGTTTCTGCTTTAATGGGGGCGTTGCGCGCCCCCTTTTTCATCAGCACAGGAAGCGTATGAACGACCAGCCCCTTTCCCTCCAGGCCATGGCGGCACCAGACGGTACCTGCTACGGCTGCGGTTGTTCCCACCCCAGCGGGTTGCACCTGCAAAGCCATTGGCATGCCGATGGTATCCACCTGGTCTGCAGGCATGCCCCGGACAGCACCTTCAGCGGTTGGCCGGGCCTGGTGTACGGCGGCCTGCTGGCGATGCTGGTGGATTGCCATTCCAACTGGACAGCCATGGCCTACCACTACCGGCACGAAGGCCGCGCGCCGGGCAGCTTGCCGCGCATCGACTGCGTGACCGGCACGCTCAACCTGACCTACCTGAAGCCCACCCCGATGGGCATCGAATTGCTGCTCAAGGCCCGGGTAGAAGGTGAAGTAGGGCGCAAGAGCCGGGTGATCTGTGAAGTCTGGGCTGGCGACGTGCTGACCGTGACGGCGGACTCGGTATTCGTCCGCGTCGATACCGAAAAACTCAAGCTCAAGGCCCACGGCCAGGGCTGACCAGCGTCGGTTTCAGGATGCGCCTGGTCGCTCGTACGCAACCCTTCGGCAGCATAAGTGCCATGCTTGCAGGATGCAGTCGGACCAGCGCACGCAGATGCGCGGCCGTCGGCGAGGAGGCCGCCGCCATCGCGCAACCGTGACGTTGCCGGCGTGCCGCAGCAGAACACGCTGGATACCTGCCATTACAACAAAACAGGCAGGGTCCGTGATGCCGAGGTCCGCTGTATGCCTGATGAATTGCTCCACCTGCCCGTTATCCAGCGCATTCTGGCGCGCGACAAAGACACCCCCGGCGCCCTGTTGCCGATGCTGCATGCTATCCAGCATGACCTGGGCTACATCCCCGATGCCGCCGTTCCCGAACTGGCCCATGCCCTCAACCTCAGCCTGGCCGAGGTGCGTGGGGTAATCAGTTTCTATCATGATTTCCGCACTGCGCCGCCGGCACGCCATACCTTGCGCCTGTGCCGCGCCGAGTCGTGCCAGAGCCGTGGCGCCGAGGCACTCGCGGCGCAGCTGCGTGAACAGCTGGCACTCGACGACCATGGCACCAGTGCCGACGGCGCCATCAGCCTGCGCCCGGTGTATTGCCTGGGCGCCTGCGCCTGCTCACCCGCGCTGGAACTCGACGGCCAGGTGCATGCACGGCTCACCCCCGAGCGCTTGCGCGCCTTGGTCAATGCCTGCCAGGAGGATGCAGCATGCTGAAGCTGTTCATCGCCTGTGATTCGGTCGCCCGCGCCGTGGGCGCCGACCAGGTCGCCGAGGCCTTCCAGCGCGAAGCCGAGCGGCGCCAGTTGCCGCTGGAGATCCAGCGCACCAGCTCGCGTGGGCTGTACTGGCTGGAGCCGCTGGTCGAGTGCGACAGTGCGCAAGGCCGCCTCGGCTTTGGCCCGGTTACCGCACAAGACGTGCCGGCGCTGCTCGATGCCCTGGCCGGTGAGCCCGCCGAGCACCCGCTGGCGCTTGGGCCGGTCGAGGCCATCCCCTACCTCAAGACCCAGCAACGGCTGCTGTTTGCCCGCGCCGGCATTACCCGCCCGTTGTCGCTGGACGACTACCGGGCGCACGGCGGTTTCGCCGGCCTTGAAGCCGCGGTAGCGCTGGACGGCGCCGAAGTGGTCGCTGCCGTGCTGGACTCCGGCTTGCGCGGCCGCGGTGGTGCGGCCTTCCCGGCGGGTATCAAGTGGCGCACCGTACGGGACGCCGGCCCAGGCCAGAAGTACGTGGTGTGCAATGCCGACGAGGGCGACTCCGGCACCTTTGCCGACCGCATGCTGATGGAGGGCGACCCGTTCCTGCTGATCGAGGGCATGATCATTGCCGGCCTCGCCGTGGGCGCCGACATGGGCTACATCTATGTGCGCTCGGAATACCCCGACGCCATCCGTGTGCTCCAGCAGGCGTTTGCCATCGCCCGTGCGGCCGGTTACCTGGGGGCCAACGTGGCTGGTAGCGGCCGGGCTTTCGAGCTGCAGGTACGGGTGGGGGCCGGCGCCTACATCTGTGGGGAAGAAACCGCACTGCTCGAATCGATCGAGGGCAAGCGCGGCATCGTCCGCGCCAAGCCGCCACTGCCCGCGCTGCAAGGCCTGTTCGGCTTGCCGACATTGGTGCACAACGTGCTCACCCTGGCCTCGGTGCCGATCATCCTGGCCAAGGGCGCGGCGTTCTACCGTGACTTCGGCATGGGCCGCTCACTGGGGACCATGCCGTTCCAGCTGGCTGGCAATGTGCGCCATGGCGGCCTGGTGGAGCGGGCTTTTGGCCTGACCCTGCGCGAGCTGGTAGAGGGCTACGGGGGCGGCACGGCCAGTGGCCGGCCGCTGAAAGCTGCGCAGGTCGGCGGCCCGCTTGGCGCCTGGGTTCCACCCAGCCACTTCGACACGCCGCTGGACTATGAAGCCTTCGCCGCCATGGGCGCGATGCTCGGCCATGGCGGTGTGGTGGTCGCCGACGACACCCTGAACATGGCCAGCATGGCGCGTTTTGCCCTGCAGTTCTGCGCCGAGGAGTCGTGCGGCAAGTGCACCCCGTGCCGCATCGGCTCGACACGGGGCATGGAGGTGGTCGACCGCTTGATCGCCAGCAGCGAAACGGGCGAGCGCCATGACCACGCCCTGTTGCTGCGCGACCTGTGCGACACCATGCAGTACGGTTCGCTGTGCGCCATGGGTGGCATGACCGCCTACCCGGTCGCCAGCGCCCTCAAGTACTTCCCCGCCGATTTCGGGCTGACCACCACGGAGGCCGCACAGTGATCAACTTCTTCGACCCGCAAACCGACCTGGGCACCCCGGCTCGCGACAGCGATGTGCAGGTCAGCCTCAGCATCGATGGCCGAGCCATCAGCGTGCCGGCCGGCACCTCGGTGATGCGCGCCGCGGCCATGCTCGGCACCAGCATCCCCAAACTATGTGCCACCGACAGCCTTGAAGCCTTTGGCTCGTGCCGCATGTGCATGGTGGAAATCGAAGGCATGCGCGGCTACCCGGCATCGTGCACCACGCCGGTCAGCGAAGGCATGGTGGTGCGCACCGAAACCCCGCGCCTGTCCGGCTTGCGCCGCAACGTGATGGAGCTGTACATCTCCGACCACCCGCTGGACTGCCTGACCTGTTCGGCCAACGGCAACTGCGAGCTGCAGACCGTGGCCGGGCAGGTTGGCCTGCGCGAGGTGCGCTATGGCTATGAAGGCGCCAACCATCTGGCTGAGAAAAAGGACGTTTCCAACCCGTATTTCGACTATGAACCGAGCAAGTGCATAGTCTGCAGCCGCTGCGTGCGCGCCTGCGAGGAGATCCAGGGCACCTTCGCCCTGACCATCACCGGGCGTGGTTTCGAGTCGCGGGTGGCGGCGGCCGGCGGGGACAATTTCCTGGCTTCGGAGTGCGTGTCGTGCGGCGCCTGTGTGCAGGCCTGCCCAACCGCGACCCTGACGGAAAAAAGCCTGGTGCAACTGGGCCAGCCCGAGCGTTCGGTGGTCACCACCTGTGCCTACTGCGGTGTGGGTTGCTCGTTCCGCGCAGAAATGAAAGGGGACCAGCTGGTGCGCATGGTCCCGGACAAGAACGGCGGCGCCAACCATGGCCACGCCTGCGTCAAAGGGCGTTTCGCCTGGGGCTACGCGACCCACCCGGACCGCATCACCAAACCGATGATCCGCAAGCGCCTGGAGGACCCGTGGCAAGAGGTCAGCTGGGACGAGGCGGTGAACTACGCCGCCAGCGAATTGCGCCGTATCCAGCTCAAGTATGGGCGTGACTCCATTGGCGGCATTACCTCCAGCCGCTGCACCAACGAAGAAGCGTACCTGGTGCAGAAGCTGGTGCGTACGGCGTTCGGCAACAACAACGTCGACACCTGTGCCCGTGTCTGCCATTCACCGACCGGTTATGGCCTGAAGCAGACCCTCGGCGAGTCGGCAGGTACGCAAAGCTTCGACTCGGTGATGCAGGCCGACGTGATACTGGTGATCGGCGCCAACCCTACCGACGCCCACCCGGTGTTCGGCTCGCAGCTAAAGCGCCGCCTGCGCCAGGGCGCGCGGCTGATCGTGATCGACCCACGGCGTATCGACCTGGTCGACGCGCCGCACGCCCGTGCAGAGCTGCACCTGCAACTGCGCCCTGGTACCAACGTGGCCATGCTCAACGCCTTGGCCCATGTGATCGTCACCGAGGGCCTGCTGGCCCAAGGCTTCATCGATGCCCGCTGCGAAACCGAAGACTTCGCCCGCTGGCGCGACTTCGTCAGCCGTGCCGAGAACGCCCCGCAAGTGCTTGGCCCGGTGTGTGGCGTAGCGCCAGAGCAGATCCGCGCCGCCGCCCGGCTGTACGCCACCGGCGGTAATGCGGCCATCTATTACGGCCTTGGGGTGACCGAGCACAGCCAGGGCAGCACCGCGGTGATGGCCATCGCCAACCTGGCCATGGCCACCGGCAACATCGGCCGAGAAGGGGTAGGGGTCAACCCACTGCGCGGCCAGAACAACGTGCAAGGTTCGTGCGACATGGGGTCGTTCCCCCATGAATTGCCCGGTTACCGGCATATCTCCAACCAGGCGGTGCGTGAAGAGTTCGAGCAGGCCTGGGGCGTGACCTTGCAGCCCGACCCGGGCCTGCGTATTCCCAACATGTTCGAGGCAGCACTGGACGGCAGCTTCAAGGCGCTGTACTGCCAGGGTGAAGACATTGCCCAAAGTGACCCCAACACCCAGCACGTTACCGCAGCCTTGCTCGCGATGGAGTGCGTGGTGGTACAGGATATCTTCCTCAACGAAACCGCCAAGTTCGCCCACGTGTTCCTGCCGGGCAGTTCGTTCCTGGAAAAAGACGGCACCTTCACCAACGCCGAGCGGCGAATTTCACGGGTGCGCAAGGTCATGGAACCGCTGGCCGGCAAGGCTGACTGGGAAGCTACCATCGCCCTGGCCGACGCCCTGGGCTACCCGATGCACTACCGCCACCCGTCCGAGATCATGGATGAAATCGCCCGCCTGACCCCGACCTTCCGCCGGGTCAGCTATGCCGAAATCGAACGCCATGGCAGCCTGCAATGGCCCTGCAACGAGGCCGCGCCGGATGGCACGCCAACCATGCACATCGATCAGTTCGTGCGGGGCAAGGGGCGCTTCATGCTCACCGGCTATGTGCCGACCGATGAAAAGGTCAACAGCCGTTACCCGTTGTTGCTGACCACCGGGCGCATCCTCAGCCAGTACAACGTCGGCGCGCAGACGCGGCGCACCGGCAACGTGGCCTGGCACGACGCCGACCGCCTGGAAATCCACCCCACCGATGCCGAAAGCCGGGGTATCCAGGACGGCGACTGGGTCGGCATTGGCAGCCGTGCCGGGCGGACGGTGCTGCGCGCCAAGGTCAGTGCGCGGGTGGCCGCGGGGGTGGTGTACACCACGTTCCACTTCCCCGAGTCGGGGGCCAACGTGATCACCACCGACAACTCCGACTGGGCTACCAACTGCCCCGAGTACAAGGTCACGGCGGTGGAGGTGGTCAAAGTGTTCCAGCCTTCGCAATGGCAGCAGCGCTATCAGGACTTCAGTGATGAACAGCGGCGCCTGCTGCAGGAGCGCCGCACAGCGGAGAAAGCCGAGGTACGCCAATGAGCAGCGCCAGCCTGGTCAAGATGGCCAACCAGATTGCCCATTACTACGACAGCGAGCCTAACCGAGCGCTGGCCGTGCAAGGGGTACGCCAGCATCTGCAAAGCTTCTGGACGCCGGCCATGCGCAGGCAGCTGCTGGAGTGGATTGCAGCCAACGACGGGGAGGGGCTGGACCCGAAGGTGCGTGAAGCATTGGGCTGACGGCTACCTGCGCCCTTGTGCAGGCGCGCCGCTGTGGCGCGCCTGCAGGGGGCGTCAACCCCGGACCCGTTCGGCCAGCTTGGTGCTGGTTTCTTCAAGCTTGAGCACCAGCACGTCGCCCTTCAGCTCATCGAGTACCACCTCTGCAGTATTGCCAATCAACGCCCCGGTAATCCCTGTGCGGCACACCGTACCGATCACGGTCACCACCGCATCCAACCGCTGCTCGGTATGGGGGATAAGCACATCTGCCGGTCCTTCAGCCACGTGCAGGCGGTCCTCGCTGATGCCGTACTCGGCCTGGAACGCCTCGCACGCTTCACGGTAGCGTGCCTCGATGGTTTCGCTCAACTGGTAGACCGGGTCGGCCGCCGACAGCATGGGCGACGGGTGTGCGCTGATGACATGCAGCTCGCCCTTGGCCAGCGCGGCGATGTCATGGCCATGGTCGATGATGCTGGCGTGCAGGCGGCGGTGATCCTCGTCCTGGTTGCCCACGTCCACCGCGGCCAGAATCCTGCCGCCAGTCCACGGCCGCTCGCTCTTGACCATCAGCACGGCACACGGGCATTGGCGCAGCAGTTTCCAGTCATCGGGGGTAAGCAGGGCCTTTTTCAGCGGGTTGTCGGGGCGGTGTTCCTTGATCACCAGCTCACAGCCTTCGGCCTGCTGCACGTAGATGATGGTGTCGTGCAGGCTATCGCGCCAGGCCTCTTCGTGGGAGACATTGTCATAACCGTCGTCGTGCAGTTGGCGGCTCAGCACGCTCAACAGCGCGCTGTGGTCATGCCGTTTGTCGCACATCAGCAGGTGCAGGCGCGCGCCGGTGACGCCTGCAATCAGCTTGGCCCGGGTCAGTGCGCGGCTGTGGGCGTGTTCGGGGTCGAGCACCACGAGAATGCTGCGGATGGCTTGCATGGACGTTAACTCCAGTCAAAGGGGGCGACCAATGCCTGACTATAGTCCCCGCTGCCCGCGCGGGTGCTTGATACACATCAAGCATAGCCACTGGCGCCGACCGCCGCCGCCGGTATAATCGCCAGCCCTGCCTGTTCCGTGTGGTTGCATGCTCATGTCCCTGACCCCCGAAATCGATGCCTTCCTGGGCTGCCCGACGCCAGACGCCTGGATCGAAGCAGCACTGGCCGACCAGGAAACCTTGCTGATCGACCACAAGAACTGCGAATTCAAGGCCGCCAGCACTGCCCTGAGCCTGATCGCCAAGTACAACACCCACCTTGACCTGATCAACATGATGTCGCGCCTGGCGCGCGAGGAGCTGGTGCACCACGAGCAGGTGCTGCGCCTGATGAAACGCCGTGGCGTACCGCTGCGGCCGGTGTCGGCGGGGCGCTACGCATCGGGGCTGCGCCGGCTGGTGCGCGCCCATGAGCCGGTCAAGCTGGTGGATACACTGGTGGTCGGGGCGTTCATCGAAGCGCGCAGCTGCGAGCGCTTTGCCGCGCTGGTGCCGCACCTGGATGAAGAGCTGGGCCGTTTCTACCATGGCCTGCTGAAAAGCGAGGCGCGCCATTACCAGGGCTACCTGAAACTGGCACACCACTATGGGGATGCGGCGGACATTGCCCGCCGCATTGAACTGGTGCGCGCGGCGGAAGCGGAGCTTATCCAGTCACCCGACCAGGAGCTGCGCTTCCACAGCGGGATTCCGCTGGCGCAAGCCGCCTGAAGCGTGCCGCCGGCGCGGCTGCCCGGTCAGTTGCGCCGGCCCAGCAGCAGGCCCACCACTAGGCCGAGGCCGGCGGAAATGGCCACGGTTTGCCAGGGGTGGCCACCGATGTAGTCCTGCGTGGCGTTGACCATGGGCTGCGCTTTGTCACGCATGTTTGCGGCGGCCTGGCGTGCCTGTTTCAGCTTCAGGCTGACCTGCGCGCGCAGGCTGTCGGCTTCTTCGCCAACCAGGGCAGCGCTGTCGTTGAGCAGCTTCTCCGATTCTTCGATCAGCGCCTGCAACTCACTGAAGACCTGGTCCTTGATTTGATCGCTGTCGGCCAGCGTGGCTTTTTTCCGGGCCATGAAAGTGTCCTCGTCGATGGGTGGTTTGAACAATGGATACTTGCGCGCCGGAAAAGTTGCGTCGGCGTGAGGTTGGCGCGTTGGTGTAAGATAGCCGCCATTTACGGTCTAGCAGGTGATGCATGAGTTTCAATCTGGCCAACATGAGCTTCGAGGAACGGGCGCAGATCGAGGCAGAGAAGGCCCGGCTGTTCGAAATGTGGCAGACCAACCTGGGCAAGGCCAAGGGCGAAGCCGCCCGGCTGATCGCCGAGAAGCCACGGCGCAAAGGCAAGTGGGCCGAGTGGGTACGCGCTGAGCTGGAGGGCATGTCGCCGCCCGAATACGCCAGCATGGTCCGCAGCGAAGTCAACAAGCTGATGGCAGCAGCCAGCGCCAACCGCTGAGCGCCCGCTGTTTACCAGGTGGTCCCTTTGGGCAGGTCCAGCTTGCCCTCGTCGGTGAAGCGCACGGTGCCCAGTGGCCCGCTGGCCAGCTTGCCGCGCAGCTTGTAGGGCAGGCCCTGCAGGGTACCCACCTGGCCCAGCCCGTAGGCCTGGCGCAGGAAAGAGAACGCCGTGATGCTCACCGGCACCACGATCACCGCCTCGTCGTAGCGGCCAATGTGCCCCTGCTGGTCACTGACCCCGGCAGCCAGTGGCTGGCCGTTCACCTCCAGGTCGAGGGCGATGCCGTTGTAGTCGATTGCCTCTTCGTTGGGGTTCTGCACCCGCATTTTCACGGCCATGCGCAGCTCCAGTTCCTGCCCCGGCAGCGGTTCTATGCCGATCACGCTGATGTTCAGCGGGTCGCGTGGCTGCAGGAGCGCGCAGGCCGCCAGGCTGCTGGTCAGGCACAGGGCAATGAGCAGGCGGGTGTAGCGGTGCAGTCGGGCAACCATGGGTACGACCTTGCCTAAGTGAACGAGCCGTCAGTGTGGCAAATGCGCGCCGGCGTTGAAAGTGTTGGGTCAGATGAAAGATACTGTTTCTCATTAACAGCCGATAACTTCTCTTACTGGTCGTTCCCAAACCCATGCTGACTTCACCTGTGTCGGGCCTGCTGGCGAGTTTCCAGGAGCACTACGACGACTTGCTGCAGTTCCTGACCCGGCGCATGAGCGACCGCCAGCGTGCCGCCGACGTCGCGCAGGAAACCTACCTCAAGCTGGTGCACATCGACGAGCAGGCGTTGCCGGTGCTGCATGCGCGCAGTTTCATCTTCCGCGTGGCGGGTAACCTGGCCATCGACGCCCTGCGCCGCGAGCAACGCATCGCGGCCAGCCACGATGATTGCGACGGGGCAGGCGAGCTAGCCTGCCCAGCGCCAGCGCCCGAGGCGGTGTTGCTGGCGCGTGAGCGCCTGCAATTGCTCGATCAGGCGCTGTTGCAGTTGCCCTGCAAGGCCCGCCAGGCCTTGTTGCTGAACCGCGTCGACGGCCTGACCCAGAAGCAGGTCGCGCAACGCCTTGGCGTGTCGGAAAGCATGGTGGCCAAGTACATTGGCCAGGCCCTGCGCCATTGCCGCCGGTGGCTGCAGCAGGCGGGCGTAGCGGCCTGCGGGGTATTGCTGGTCACTGCCCTGGTCGCCTGGCAGCAGGCGCCGGTGTTGTTGGCCGATTACCACACTGGCGTGGGTGAGCGGCAGGTCGTGACGTTGGCCGATGGCACGCGGGTCACCCTGAACAGTGCCAGCGCCTTGCGTGTGGTATTCAGCGAGCATGAGCGGCGCGTGGTGCTGGCTGCAGGTGAGGCACTGTTCGAAATGGCCGATGATGCCCGGCCGTTCGTGGTGGACACGGCCGGTGCGGCGGTTCAGGGCCGTGCCGCCACCTTCAGCGTGCGCCGTGATGGGCACGTGGTACTGGCACGTGGCGAGGCCAAGGTCGGCGAGCAGCCGTTGGCAGTAGCGGCGGATGCCGGTGCCCAGTTGGCCTGGCAGCGCGGCAAGCTGATCTTCAATGGCAAGCCGTTGGGGCAGGTGCTGCAAGAGCTGGAGCGTTACCGGCACGGGCGCATCGTGCTGTCCGACAGCAAGCTGGCGGCGATGGAGGTGAGTGGGGTCTTCGACCTGGATGAGCCGCAGGCGCTGTTGCGCACCCTGGAGCAGCGGTATGGGCTGAAGGTGACCTACCTGCCTTGGTTGGCCGTGGTGCATTGAGCGGCCAGCGCAGAAAAAATTTGCAGTGGCCACTGCAAGTTCCTGCGAGCCAGATCGTCGTAGTGGGACTGATCAGCAACTCATTCTCATTTACGACTTGCCAGGAAGCGCCTACGTGTCTCTGATGCCCAAGCCTTTGCCCCGCCGCCGCGGTTCACTTCACCATGCCCTGTTGTCTTGCAGTGCCCTGGCCATGCTGACCGGCCCGCTGCAAGCGGCTGCTTCGACCACCGCCGAAAACGCCCAGCTGCAGGCCCGGCAGGTTCAGCTTGACCTGCCTGCGCAGCCGCTGGATCAAGCCCTGACCTCGTTTGCCGACCAGGCCGGCCTGCACTTGCTGTACACCACCGGCGATGTCGCCGGCCTGGCCGGCCCGGCCCTGCGCGGCAGCTACAGTGTCGAGCAGGCGCTGCAACAATTGCTGGCCGGTAGTGGCATGGGCTGGCAATTCAGCGATGCCCGCACGGTGACCCTGCGCAAGGCCGAGGCTGCGCCGCAGGCGGTCAACCTCAAGCCGATCGAAGTCAGTGTGGCTTCGCGTACCAGTACGGCAATCAGCGAAATCCCCGGGACCGTGTGGGTGGTCGACCAACAGCAACTGCGCGAACAGATCGACAGTGGCGTCAGCCTGAAGGAAGCCATCGGCAAGCTGGTGCCGGGCCTGGACCTGGCACCGGAAGGGCGCACCAACTACGGCCAGAACATGCGTGGGCGCAATGTGCTGGTGATGATCGACGGGGTCAGCCAGAACAGCTCGCGGGGGCTGTCACGCCAGTTCGACAGCATTTCGCCGTTCAATGTCGAGCGCGTCGAAGTGCTGTCTGGTGCCAGCGCCATCTACGGCGGGGGCGCCACCGGCGGTATCATCAACATCGTCACCAAGAAGGGCGAACCCGGGCCGGCCCGTTTCGAGACCCAGTTGGGTGCCAGCAGCGGCTTCAACAACAGCGACGACCTGGCCACCCGCTTCGCCCAGTCGATCAGCGGCGGCAACGAGCGGGTCAATGCCCGCCTGGGTATCTCCGGCGAGCAGAACGAAGCGTTCTACGACGGGGCCGGCGAGCAGATATTCATCGACAACACCCAGACCGACCTGCAGTACAACCGCACGGTCGATGTGCTCGGCAGCTTGGGCATGCAGTTGAACGAGCAGCAAAGCCTTGACCTGCTGGCCCAGTATTACGACTCGGGCAACCACGGCAGCACCGGTATCTACTTCCCCAACCTGGACTACAACGCGCCCTCCGACCTGGAAGATGCCGAGCTGCGCAGCGGTTATTCAGCCGGCCTGGAGCCGCGCACCCGGCGCCTGCTGCTCAACGCCAACTACCACCACAGCGACGTGCTCGGCCAGGACTTCTACCTGCAAGCGTCGTACCGCAAGGAAGACGACAACTTCTACCCGTTCCCGTACTACAACCGGGCCACCCCTACAGGCGCGCGGGGGGTGTATTTTGCTGCCTCGCAGCAGAACTTCGAGGTTTCCAGCCTCAAGGGGTTGTTCGCCAAGCAATGGGACACGCTCAAGCTGACCTATGGCGTGGACCTGGACCGCGAGCGCTTCAGTGCCGAGCAGACCACCTTCAACGCACAGACCTCGTCCGAATCCGGTGGCCTGGACCTGGAGAAGGAGAGCAAGGCCGCACGTTACCCGAGCTATCGGGTGGATGGCGTTTCGCTGTATGGCCAGCTGGACTGGCGCGCCACCGACAACCTGACCTTGTCTGGCGGCGCCCGTCGCCAGCAGATGGACGTGGATGTCAGCGACTTCAAGGGCGTGCCCGGCGGCAGCAACGATTACCAGGTCAACCTGTTCAACGTCGGCGCCATTTACGACTTCAAGAATGGCCACCAGGCGTGGGCCAACTATGGCGAAGGCTTCGACCTGCCAGACCCGGCCAAGTACTACGGCAAGCCGGGCCTGAGCGTGGCAGACAACCCCCTGGCCGGGATCAAGAGCCGTCAGGTGGAGCTGGGCTGGCGCTATGCCGACCTGGACTGGGACGCCCAGGCAGCGCTGTACTACATCTGGTCGGACAAGATCATCAACGTCGACTCGCAAACGCTGACCATCAATGTCGAAGAGCAGAAGAGCCGTGACTTCGGCTTTGAAGGGGCATTGACCCGCCACTTCCAGAGTAATTGGGAAGCGGGCGGCACGCTGCACCTGACCCGCTCCGAGGAAGAGGCGGTCGACGGCGGCTGGATCAAACGCGATGCCCGCTATGCGTCGTTGTCGAAGGCCACCGGTTTCGTTGGCTGGAAGGGTGACGGGCGCAGCGCGCGGTTGCAGGCCAACCATGCATTCAGCCTGAAAGACGATGCCGACCATGAGATCGACGGCTACACCACCTTCGACCTGCTGGCCAGCCAGGACACCGGTTTCGGCACCTTCAGCGCGGGTATCCAGAACCTGCTGGACAAGCAGTACAGTACGGTCTGGGGGCAGCGCGCGACGCTGTTCTATTCGCCGACCTACGGGCCGGCGTACCTGTATGACTACCAGGGGCGCGGGCGCACCTATACCCTGACCTGGAGCTTGGCTTACTGAGCCTGGGCACAGGGCAGGGGTGCCTGGGGCCCTTTGGGTTGAGCATTCAGTAGTGGTTGCCGGGGCCGCTTTGCGGCCCTTCGCGACGCAAGGCCGCTCCTACAGGCACCGTGCTTGGCTTTCAGGCGAAGGCCGCCAATACATCTTCGGCGAATGCCTGCTGTGCCTCGCCGGCCACCTGGGCCCGGTGCCGGGCCAGGGTAAACGGCACGACAAAATCCAGCCCCGGGTCCAGCGCCCACAGTTGCCCCTCGGCTTCCCAGGCCAGGGCGCTGTGACACGGCAGATAACCAATGTGCCTGCCCGACAGAATGAACGTCAGCACGCTCTCGATCTGTTCTGCCACCGCCATGCCGTGCCTGCTCTGGAACGGCTCGTCGCCCTCGATGAAACGGTACGGGTGGCGCACTTGGTCCTGCTCCAGCAAACGCTGGCGCGGCACCTGCGGCATGCCGAACAAGGGATGCCCTTTGCCGCAGTACAGCCGCTGCCGTTCCTCGAACAAGGGCTGATAGTCGAACGCCGCCTGTTTACCGGAAAAATAGCTGATGGCGTAGTCCAGCCGCTGCTCCAGCAACAACCGCTCCAGCTCCGCCGGTGGCGCACTGATCAGTTCCAGTTGCACCGACTCGACGCGGCGGCGAAATGCCGCGATCGCCGCCGCCAGCTTGAGGCTCACCTGCTTGTCCTGGTTTTCCGCCAGGCCGATGCGCACGGTGCCCAGCAGTCGCCCGGCAACACCGTTGGCCTGCTGGCGGAACTGCTCGATGTTCAGCAGCAGCGTGCGCGTGGCTTCCAACAGCATCCGGCCTTTCTCGGTCAGCCGGAAACCACCCTTGCCCCGGCTGCACAGGCGGTAGCCCAGGCGTGTTTCCAGCTGGGCCATGCGTTGGCTGATGGTGGGCTGGCTCAAGCCCAGCAGCCCCTGTGCAGCGCTGAAGCCACCGGCCTCGGCTACAGTGACGAACAGCCGCAGCAGGTGCAGGTCGGGGTCATGCACTTGTCCGAGCATTGCATTGCTCCTGGTGAATGTCAGCTTTGCAAACTTGCCATTTCTTCAATGTAACCCGGCTGACATGCTCGCGGCATCCACCCATTTGCCGAGGTGTCTGTCATGCGTTCATCGTTGTGCCTGTTGTCGCTGGTACTGGCCTTGCCGCTGCAAGCCGAAGAGAAAGTCGTGAACCTTTACAGCTGGGCCGACTATGTCGCCCCGCAGACCCTGCAGCGCTTCGAGCAGGAGACCGGCTACAAGGTCCGCTACGACACCTTCGATACCACCGAAGTGCTGGAAACCAAGCTGCTTACCGGGGGCAGCGGTTACGACGTTGTCGTGCCGTCCGCCACGGTGCTGGCGCGGGCGCTGAAGGCCAATGCCCTGCAGCCGTTGCAGGCCCAGGCCATGCCCGGCTATGCCAACCTCGACCGCGACCTGCTGGCCAAGCTCGCCGAGGCCGACCCCGGCAACCGTTACGCGGTGCCTTACACCTGGGGCACGCTGGGCCTGGGGGTGAACGTACAGGCGGTGCGCCAGCGCCTGGGCGAGGTACCGCTGGACAGCCTCGACCTGCTGTTCAAGCCCGAGTACGCCAGCCGCCTGAAAGACTGCGGTATCGCCATGCCGGACTCGCCGCAGGAAGTGATCGGGGTGGCCCTGAACTACCTGGGCAAGGACCCGTACAGCCAGAGCAAGGAAGACCCGGCAGCTGCCCAGAAGCTGCTGGGCCAATTGCAGCCGTCGATCAGCTACGTTGCCAATGGCCGGCAGATCAGCGACCTGGCCAACGGCAGCGTGTGCCTGGCGCTGACCTACAACGGCGATGCCGCCATGGCCGCCGACCAGGCCCGGCGTGCCGGCAAGCCGTTCGAGCTGATCTACCGCATCCCCCGCGAGGGCACGCTGGTGTGGCAAGACAACCTGGCCATCCCCAAGGATGCACCGCACCCGGAGGCGGCGCGGGCGTTCATCGCCTTCATGCTCAAGCCCGAGTCGGTGGCGGCGCTGACCAACACGCTGTTTTTCGCCAACGCCAACCAGGCCGCCACGCCGCTGGTGGATGAAGCCGTGCGCACCGACCCGGATATCTACCCGCCGGCCGAAGTCCGTCAGCGGCTGTTCGCCGACCGCAGCATGGCCCTGGCCGACCTGCGCCAGCGCAACCGCCTGTGGACTGCCTTTCGCAGCCGCCAATAACCCTGCAGACCGAGGAGCCCGACCGTGGAGCAAGCCTTGAACAACGACCAGGCCATTACCCGCGACAGCCTGTATGGCACTGCCGCCGAAAGTACCTATGCCGGCATCACCAGTTTTGCTCGCCGCCGCTACAGCCGCGACCTGCGTGGGGTGGATGTGGTGGTCAGCGGCGTACCGTTCGATACCGCCACCAGCAACCGGCCCGGCGCACGCTTCGGCCCCAGGGCCATTCGTGCCGCCTCGGTGCAGCAGGCGTGGGCCCGCCACTGGCCGTGGGCGTTCGACCCCTTCGACCACCTGGCGGTGATCGACTATGGCGACTGCGCCTTCGACAGCGGCACGCCGCAGTCGGTACCCGGCAGCATCGAAGCCCATGCCGAACACATTCTGCAAGCCGGCTGCGCGATGCTCACCCTGGGCGGCGACCATTTCATCAGTTACCCACTGTTGAAGGCCCATGCCCGCCACCATGGCCCGTTGGCGCTGGTGCATTTCGATGCGCACAGCGACACCTGGCCGGACGAGGAGGGCAAGCGCATCGATCACGGCACCATGTTCTGGCATGCCGCCCGTGAAGGCCTGGTCGACCCCGCCCACTCGGTGCAGATCGGCCTGCGGACCACCAACGACGACAGCCAGGGCTTCGCCATCCTGGACGCCCGGCAGGTGCACCGGCAGGGCGCCGAGGCGGTCATTGCGGCGATTCGCCAGCGCGTGGGCGAGCGCCCGGTGTACCTGACCTTCGATATCGACTGCCTGGACCCGGCCTACGCGCCTGGCACCGGCACGCCGGTGTGTGGTGGCTTGAGCACGGTGCAGGCACTGGAGATTCTCGGCGGGCTGCGTGGCATCAACCTGGTCGGCATGGACTTGGTGGAAGTGGCACCGGCTTACGACCATGCCGACATCACCGCCCTGGCCGGGGCAACCCTGGCGATGGAGATGCTGTGCCTGTATGCCGCCCGGCACAAGGTCGATACCGGCCAATAAGGGGGGGCCGCCAGCCGCCTCCGCTGCGCCTGCTGAAACATCAGGATGCAACTCCACCTGCTTTCACACATCTGGCCGCGAACCCCTGGCGCCTCAGGCTATCAAAGCCAGCAGGCGCCGCGTTTTCGTACAGGAGGTGAAGCATGAGTCCGACATTGCCCACGCTGGCCCTTGGCCTGGCCTTGTGCCTGCCCGTGCACGCGGCTCCACAGCCACCGTTGCAGCTCGCTGCCGACTACCGCAACCCGTACAACAGCCCGATTCAGCGCGCCAACCCCAACAGCCGCCAAGGCAGCCTGCCGGCCACCCCGCCGGTGCGCGGCCCGTCTACCGAGCCGCAACAGCGTGTGCCCACGCTGGACAACCGCGGCATCGGCAATGGCGACAACCTGCGTCGCCAGCAGCAAACCCCGAACCTGGAACCGTCCCGGCCAGCGCGCGACAACCCGCGTGCGCCATAAGCCCACTTGAAAGGAATTGTGCATGCTCCGAGCACCCTGGCTAGCCACCCTGACCGCCGCTGCGCTGCTGCCCCTGCTGGCCCAGGCCGCGTCCGAACAGCAGTTTCCCAGTGAAGAAGGCAGCCTGACCGTCAGCACCGTGGCCGATGGCCTGCGCAACCCATGGGCACTGGCTTTCCTGCCGGGTGGCAAGGACATGCTGGTCACCGAGCGTGCCGGCAACCTGCGCCTGGTCAACGCCGAGGGCAAGGTCGGCCCGCCCATCAATGGCGTGCCGAAAGTGTGGGCCGAGGGCCAGGGTGGCCTGCTGGATGTGGCGTTGTCGCCAGACTTCGCCAAAGACCGCACGGTCTACCTGTCCTTCGCCGAGGAGGGCAGTGACGGCAAGGCCGGCACGGCGGTCGGCCGCGGGCAATTGTCCGAAGACCGCGCCCGGCTGGAGAACTTCAACGTGATCTTCCGCCAGCAGCCCAAGCTGTCGGTGGGTAACCATTTCGGCTCGCGGCTTGTGTTCGACCGCGATGGCTACCTGTTCATCGCCCTGGGCGAGAACAACCAGCGCGCTACCGCGCAGGACCTGGACAAACTGCAGGGCAAGGTCGTGCGAATCTGGCCAGATGGCGAGGTGCCCAAGGACAACCCGTTTGTCGGCCGGGGCAATGTGCGGCCGGAAATCTGGTCGTATGGCCACCGCAACCAGCAAGGTGCTGCGCTCAACCCCTGGACTGGCAAGCTGTGGACCCACGAACACGGCCCGCGCGGTGGTGATGAAATCAATATTCCCGAGGCCGGCAAGAACTACGGTTGGCCGGTCGCCACCCATGGCATCAATTATTCGCTGCTGCCGATTCCCGAGGCCAAGGGCAAGCATGTCAAGGGTATGGTCGACCCACACCATGTCTGGGAGAAGTCGCCGGGCATCAGCGGGATGGCGTTTTACGACAGCCCCACCTTCAAGGCGTGGGACCACAACCTGTTCATTGGTGCGCTGGCCACGCAGGAACTGATCCGCTTGCAATTGAAGGGTGACAAGGTGGTGCATGAAGAGCGCCTGCTCGGTGATCTGAAAGCGCGCATCCGCGATGTACGGGTGGGGCCGGATGGGTATGTGTACGTACTCACCGATGACAAGGACGGCGCGCTGCTCAAGGTCGGCCTGAGCAAGGAGCCCTGAACCTGGCGCGCCCTTGGCCGTGTAGAATGCGGCATGGCCATGACCCCGCAATTCCTTTACCAGCAAGCCCTGGCTACCCAGGGCTATGTCGCCGACCCTGCCCAGGCGCGCGCCGTTGACGCCTTGCAGGGCTGTTTTCAGGCCCTTGGACAGGGCCGCCCGGCCCAGGGTATATACCTATGGGGGCCGGTCGGCCGTGGCAAGACCTGGCTGATGGACCAGTTCCATCGCTGCCTCACCGTGCCCAGCCGACGCCAGCATTTCCACCATTTCATGGCGTGGGTGCACCAGCGCCTGTTTCAGCTGAACGGCACTGCCGACCCATTGCAAGCGCTGGCCCGGGAGCTCGCCGGCCAGATCCGGGTGTTGTGCTTCGACGAACTGTTCGTCAACGACATTGGCGATGCGATCATTCTTGGCCGGCTGTTCCAGGTGCTGTTCGACGAGGGCGTGGTGGTTGTCGCCACGTCCAATCAGCCACCCGAGCAACTGTACCGCGACGGTTTCAACCGCGAGCGCTTCCTGCCGGCTATCGCCGCAATCCAGCGCCACATGCAGGTGCTGCCGGTGGCTGGCGGGCAGGATCACCGCCTGCACCCCGGCGCAGCGCAGCAGCGCTACTGGGTGGTAGAGGCGGGGCAGGCCAGTCGGCTGGGCGAGGTGTTCCGCCAGCTTGGCCCCGACGATGGCGGCACCGACCGGCCGTTGCCGATCGGCACCCGGCAAGTCCAGGTGGTGCGCCGCAATGACCACGCCATCTGGTGCCGTTTTGCCGACCTGTGCGAGCAACCCCTGGCAGCCGTGGATTTCATGGCTTTGTGCGACCGTTTTGCAGCCATTCTGTTATCGGCAGTGCCGGCGCTGGGCGGTGAACAGCGGGCGGGGCGCATTGCCCGTGGCACCGAGGATGCGGCGCTGCGGGTAGTGGCGGGCGATCGCCAGCTACCCGCCTTGTCGCCCAAGGACGACGCGGTGCGCCGGTTCATTGCCCTGGTCGACGAATGTTATGACCGCCGGGTGGCGTTGTACCTGGAGGCGCACGTACCGTTGGATGCCCTCTACACCCAGGGGTACCTGGCGTTCCCTTTTCAACGCACCCTGAGCCGGCTACGGGAGATGCAACTGCAGCGGTTTGGAGGGGGCTAAGCCCGACAGCCGCTCAGCGCCCCAACCATTCGATCAGCGTGCGGTTGAACCTGACCGGCTCTTCGATCTGCGGCGCGTGCCCCATGCCTTCGAAGGTGATCAGCTCACCCTTGGGGATCAGCTTGGTCACCTGCGGCCCCAGTTCGGCGTACTTGCCCAGCCTGGCCTTGACCTGCGGCGGCGCGATATCACTGCCGATCGCCGTGCTGTCCTTGTCGCCGATCATCAGCAAGGTGGGCATCTGCAGGTCCTTGAACTCGTGGTACACCGGCTGGGTGAAGATCATGTCGTAGATCAATGCCGAGTTCCACGCCACCGCTTCATGCCCGGGGCCCTGGTTGAGCCCCACCAGCATCTGCACCCAGCGCTCGTATTCCGGCTTCCAGCGGCCCGCGTAATACGTTTTGCGCTCATACTCGCGTACACCCTCGGCATTGAGCTTCAGCTCGCGGGCATACCACTGGTCCACGGTACGGTAGGGCACGCCAAGCGCCTTCCAGTCTTCCAGGCCGATCGGGTTGACCATCGCCAGCCGCTCGACCTGTTGCGGGTACATCAGCGCGTAGCGGGTGGCGAGCATGCCGCCTGTCGAGTGGCCGAGCACGCTGGCACGCTTGACCCCCAGGCGCTCCAGCAGGGCATGGGTATTGTCTGCCAGCTGCTGGAAGCTGTACTGATAGTGCGCCGGTTTGCTGGACGTGCAGAAGCCGACCTGGTCGACGGCGATCACTCGGTAGCCGGCCTTGCTCAGCGCCTCGATGGTGGTTTCCCAGGTAGCGGCGCAGAAGTTCTTGCCGTGCATCAACACCACGCTGTGGCCGTTGGCCTGGCCTTGTGCAGGCACGTCCATGTAGCCCATCTGCAGGGCCTGGCCCTGGGACTTGAAGTCGAAATGCTGGAGCGGATGCGGGTAACGGAAACCTTCGAGCTGGGGGCCGAAGGTGGGCGATTCGGCAGCGACGGCCGAACCGCCGGCCAGGCACGCCAAGGCCAGAGCTGTTGCGCGCAGCATGGGGGAACTCCCTGTAGAACCTTGTAGGAAAAAAGCACTGTAACAGCCCATGGACCAAGGGGAGGGCGAAAGGTGTTACCGAGCGTGAAACCAGCCCAGGGTGATCATGGTGAGCACTGCATAGCGCCCTGCTTTGGCCACGCTCACCAGCAGCAGGAAGCGCCAGAACGGTTCGCGCATGATCCCGGCAATCAGCGTCAAGGGGTCGCCAATCACCGGCATCCAGCTGAGCAGCAGCGACCATTGGCCCCAGCGCTGGTAGCGTTGCTGCGCACGCGCCAACTGCGCGGTGCTGAAGGGGAACCAGCGCTTGTCGCGCAGGTGCTCGATGGCCCGGCCCAACAGCCAGTTCACCACCGAACCGAGCACGTTGCCCAAGGTGGCGACCAGCAGCAGGGTGGCCCAGGCCTCGGGCTGACCCAGTAACAGCCCGACCAGCACGGCTTCCGATTGCAGCGGCAGCAGGGTGGCGGCGCCAAAGGCACTGAAAAACAGCGCCCACAGGCCGAGCATCAGTAGTTGGCGACCACGGTGTCCTGGCCGCCCTGGGTCACCCCGATCACCTGGTAGGCATCCTTGTGGTCGCCCATTTCCATGCCCGGTGAGCCCATCGGCATGCCCGGCACGGCCAGGCCCTTGAGGTCGTTGCGCTGGCTCAACAGGCGTACCTGTTCGGCCGGCACGTGGCCTTCGACGAACTTGCCGTCGATCACACCGGTATGGCACGAAACCAGGCGTGGGGCCACGCCCAGGCGCTGCTTGACCGCGCTCATGTTCGGTTCGACATGGTCGTTGACGGTGAAACCGTTATCGCGCAGGTGGCTGATCCAGGCCTTGCAGCAGCCGCAGTTGGGGTCGCGGTACACGTCGATGGTGTCGCCAGCCTGGGCCAGGCCGCTCATGGCCAGCAGGCCCAGGGTCAACAGATGTTTACGCAGCATGTCGCAACACTCCTTCAGAGCAAACCGGTCCATAGTACAGGATTCTCAGCAGGTGGCTGCTTCGGGGGCAAGGTCACGCATCAGCAACGCGTGGTCGAGGGCGACCTGTTCCGGAATCGGCAGGTAGACCACGTGGCCATCACCCGGCGCTACCTCGATGGCCTGCCGCTGACCGTTGCACAGGCGCTGCAAGTCGAAATGGTAGTTGCCGCGCGGGGTCATCAGCTCGAGGTGGTCGCCCACCCTGAAGCGGTTCTTCACCTTGACCTCGGCCAGGCCGTCGACGCGCACCCCGGTCAGCTCGCCAACGAACTGCTGGCGCTCGGACACCGAGTTGCCACGCTGGTAGTTCTGGTACTCGTCGTGCACGTGGCGGCGCAGAAAACCTTCGGTGTAGCCGCGTTGTGCCAGCGACTCCAGGTTGTCCATCAGCGCGCGGTCGAAGGGGCGCCCGGCCACTGCGTCATCGATTGCCTGGCGGTACGCCTGCACGGCGCGGGCGCAGTAGAAATGCGACTTGGTGCGGCCCTCGATCTTCAGCGAATGCACGCCCATGCCGACCAGGCGTTCCACGTGCTGGATGGCGCGCAGGTCCTTGGCATTCATGATGTAGGTACCGTGCTCATCTTCGAACGCCGGCATTTCGCTACCGGGCCGGTTGCTTTCCTGCAGCAGGAACACCTGGTCGGTAGGGGCGCCCAGGCCCAGGGTGGGCTGCACTTGGCGAACGATGTCGCCCACGGCGTTCTCGGTGGCGGGCGTGGCATCGTACTTCCAGCGGCAGGCGTTGGTGCAGGTGCCCTGGTTGGCATCACGCTTGTTGAGGTAACCCGACAACAGGCAGCGGCCGGAGTAGGCCATGCACAGGGCGCCATGCACGAACACTTCCAGCTCCATGCCCGGCACCTGTTGGCGGATTTCGCCGATTTCTTCCAGTGACAACTCGCGTGACAGGATCACCCGGCCAAGGCCCATGCCTTGCCAGAACTGCACGCTGGCCCAGTTTACCGTGTTGGCCTGTACCGACAGGTGCAACGGCATGTCCGGAAAATGCTGGCGCACCAGCATGATCAAGCCGGGGTCGGACATGATCAGCGCGTCCGGCGCCATGGCGATCACCGGTGCCAGGTCCTTGAGGAATGTCTTCAGCTTGGCGTTGTGCGGGGCGATGTTGACCACGACGTAGAAGCGCTTGCCCAGCGCGTGGGCCTGGGCAATGCCCAGTGCCAGGTTGGTGTGGTCGAACTCGTTGTTGCGCACCCGCAAGCTGTAGCGCGGCTGGCCGGCATAGACCGCGTCGGCGCCATAGGCAAAGGCATAGCGCATGGTCTTGAGGGTGCCGGCAGGGGCCAGGAGTTCGGGCTTGCTGATCAGGGTCATGGTGCGCACCGGGGCAAAGGGCGCGGATGCTAAGGCACGGGGCTGGTGCATGTTTTGATATATATCAACGGATGTAGCGGCACTTTTGGCCAAGCGGCGCGAACTAATATCGCATACGTCATTCGAGGACCTGCAATGAACGAAACTGCCCTACAGAACAAAGCCCTCGCGGTACTCCTGGCGCTGGTGACCATCGCATTCGTGTGGATCCTGCTGCCGTACTACGGCGCGATATTCTGGGCGGTTGTGCTGGCTATCCTGTTTGCCCCGCTGCAGCGCAACCTGGTGATGCGTTTTGGTCGCCGGCGCAACCTGGCAGCGATCACCACGACCATGATCTGCCTGCTGGTAGCAGTGCTGCCGGTGATCATCACCAGCCTGCTGCTGGTGCAGGAAGGCGCGACCCTGTACCAACGGATCGAAAGCGGGCAGCTGGACATTGCCGGTTACGTCGAACGGGGCAAGGACATGCTGCCGGCGTTCGCGCAAAACGGGCTGGACCACCTGGGCGTGGGCAACCTCGATGGTTTGCGCGACAAGATCACCAAGTGGGCGACCCAGGGCAGCCAGGTGCTGGCCAGCCAGGCCTTCAGCTTTGGCCAGGGTACGTTCGAGTTCCTGATCGGCTTTGGCATCATGATGTACCTGCTGTTCTTCTTCCTGCGTGAAGGCGCCGATGTGGCCCGCCGTGTGCGCCTGGCCGTGCCGCTGCCCGAGCACCAGAAACGCCGCTTGCAACTGAAGTTCAACCGGGTGGTGCGGGCCACGGTCAAGGGCAACGTGCTGGTGGCCGTGACCCAAGGTGCGTTGGGTGGCTTCATCTTCTGGGTGCTGGATATTCCCAGTGCGCTGGTCTGGGGGGTGCTGATGGCGTTGCTGTCGCTGCTGCCGGCGGTGGGCGCGGGCATTGTCTGGGCCCCCGTGGCCGTCTACTTCCTGCTGACCGGGGCGATATTGCCGGGCATCATCCTGACCGCGTTCGGGGTGCTGGTGATCGGCCTGGTGGATAACCTGCTCCGGCCGATTCTGGTAGGCAAGGATACGCGCATGCCGGACTACCTGATCCTGGTATCCACATTGGGTGGGTTGACGGTGTTCGGGCTCAACGGCTTCGTTATCGGGCCGTTGATCGCGGCGCTGTTCATGTCCAGCTGGGCGATCTTCGCCGAGGCCAAGCCGCAGGTGCAATTGCCGCAGTGACGGCCGGCCATGGCTGTTGCGCGGTGTGCCCAAGGGCTGGTGTTTTCGCGCCAGCGGCCTAAGATGGCCGGTGACTGGGCCCGGAACAACCGATGAGCACGAAAGATACGATCTCCATGCAACTGGTGCGTGAGGCGCTGATGCAGACCTGCCCAGCGGGCGAAGCCAATGCCGCCCTGCTGGCGCGTGCAGGCATCGATGCCAGTTGCCTCGAGCTGCCCGAGGCGCGCGTTGCCGCGCAATCCTATGCGCGCCTGTGGCGCTTGCTGGCCCGGCGCTGCAATGACGAGTTCTTTGCCATGGACCCTCGCGGGCTGCGCACTGGCAGCCTGGCGTTCATGTGCCGTGCGAGCATGGCTCAGCCAACCCTGGGGCAAGGCCTGGAAACGGCCCTGGGCTTTCTGGCGCTGATGCTCGAAGACCTGCAGCCGTGCCTGGTGCGCCAACCGGGCCTGGCCGAGATCGTTATCAACGAACCGCGCGCCGAGCCGCGCCGTGCCTTCACCTACTTCACCTTCTGGATGATCGTGCATGGCGTGGCCTGCTGGCTGGCCGGGCGGCGCATCCCCATCCTGGCGATCGACCTGCGCTGCGCCGAGCCACCGTTCTGTGATGATTACCGGGTGATGTTTTCCGAAAGCCTGCAGTTCGGCCGCCCGCGTACGCGCATGATCATCCCCGCCGATTGCCTTGGCCTGGCAGTGCGGCGCAGCGAGCAGGAATTGCAGCGTTTTCTTGCCGAAGCGCCCGCCAACATCCTGGTGCGTTACCGTGACCCGTCCAGCCTGGCGCGGCGCATTCGTACCGATCTGCTGCGCCAGGCACCTGCGCAATGGCCAGCGCTGGAGCACTTGGCGCAAACGCTGTGCCTGTCTGCTTCTACGCTGCGCAGGCGCCTGGCCGAAGAGGGGCAGACCTACCAGGGGCTCAAGGACAGCGTGCGGCGCGAGCTTGCCACCACCTGGCTGGTCGGCGCCGAGCCAGCCATGGGCGAAATTGCCGAACGGCTGGGTTTTGCCGATGCCAGTTCGTTCTACAAGGCCTTTCGCAAGTGGTTCGGCTGCAACCCGGGGCAATACCGCGCGGTGGTCCAGGCTCGCCACGCTGGCAACTGATTCCGTCTGCTGCACACAGCGCCAATGCGTCAGCGTCGGGGGTTTCCAGCCAAAGGAGCACCCCTTCATGCCACAGGCACCCCTGCACCCCAAGCTCGAACGCGCGACGGATGATTTCATCAGCCAGATACTGCCTGATTGGTTGAGGCGGGCCAGCGCCTCACAAATCATGGCGCTGCGCGATGCCTATAGCGCCTACCTCACAAGCCAAGCTGAAATGTCCGCTGTACTCCGGCAGTTGCAGCCGATCGATGCGTTTGCCCGCCGCTTGCTGACCCAGGGCCTTCACCGGGAGGGCGGCGCGCTGCTGGATCTCGACCGCTTGGAATGGCGCGAGCAGCGGCGCAGGTTCAAGGTCGAGCCAGGAAAATTGCCCACGGATGAGTCCTACTTCGTGAGGGTGCCGGCGTTGCAGAGGTTGATGCAAAACTTTGCCAGCGGCGAATCCTTTTATCTGGAGACGGCACTGGTATACCCCGCAGACCCCGCTACCGACGTGCCGGAACGGGTGGCCCTCGATGATTCAGCACGGATTGTAGAGGCCTGCCGCAGTACCGATGTGGGCGCACGCTACCAGGAACACCTGGCCCGGTTGTTCACCCCTGCCTTTGAGCAAACACTGGCCACCAGCCTGCGCCGAACCCTGGCCTTGCAACTGGAGATAGCCGCCACACGCGGGCTTCTGCCGGCAGAGGATGTACAGATAGTGCGCGATATAGTGGCAGGCCGCAGAACTGCCCTTTCAAACGGCCGCACCGTGCGCTGCGGCCCGTTGCAGGTGCTGGGTTGCACGGTGCACGGGGCACTGGTGGTTGAGGTTGCCAACGACAACCAGCGATATGCCGGCAGTGTGCAACTGGTGCTGTCGGACGATGCCCACGCTGCCTTCCGGCACTTGGTTTCCTGGCGTGTGGTGAACTTCGAGCTGGTCGAGATGTTCAAGGATCCCGCTCGGTATGCGGCGCTGGTGGAGCGCATTGCCTTGCATGAGCGGGCAGGGTTCGTCGCCACCCTGGCCAAGCGGCTGGCCGATGATGAACCTGACCTGGAGCCGACCTTCGCCAACTTGCCGCAGGGGCAGTTCGAAGGCCTGGCGTTACAGCAGTTGCAACGGATTCGCGAGGATGCGCGGTTCCTGGCGGTGCCCACCGCTGATGCCGATTCCAGCCAGACGCTGGCACGTGAGCACGCGTTGGCGTCGGCAGGGCTGGCACTGCTCAACCTGGCGGGGTTGTTCGTGCCGACGGTTGGGGCATTGCTGCTTGCCGACATGGTCGTGCAGACCTTGTCGGAGGTTTACGAAGGGGCCAGGCACTGGAGCCTGGGCCATCAGCATGAGGCTATCGAACATTTGCTGGGGGTGGCGGAGAACCTGGCGGTCACAGCGGCGGTTGCCGGTGGCGCCACGGTGGTGGCGCGTGGCTTCGTGCGCAGTACTTTTGTCGATGGGCTGGAGCCCGTCACCAACGATGCAGGGCAGCAACGGCTTTGGTCGAACGACCTGACGCGTTACCAGAGCGCGCGGCCGAGCGGAACACTGCGCGAACTGGACAATGGCCTGCTGAGCGATGGGGTTCGGCACTGGTGGTACCACGACGGTAGCTACTGGCGGGTACGGGCGCAGGGTGAGCATGGCCCTTGGCGCTTGCAGGACGTCACCGATGACAAGGCCTTCGGCCCTGCCCTGGAGTGGAACGCTGAAGCCTCCTGGCAACTGGCCGGCGAACGGCCGCTGGAATGGCAAGGCGCCCAAAGGCTGCTGCAGCGCCTGTGGCCTGCATCATCATCATTGGGCTCGGCGCGGGTTGCGCAGGTGCTCAGGGTTGCCGACGTATCCGAGGAGCATTTGCGCGGTTTGCTGGTGGAGAAGCGACCGATGCCGGTCGCGTTACGTGACACGTTGGAGCGCTTTGCTGCAGGTGAACGAATCGAGCGTTTCTTCGCCCAGGTGGGCAGTGCGGACGGTCAGCTGTGGCAATGGTGCCTGGACGCCCTTGGCCTGCAAGCGCTGCCGCGGGATGAGCAGGTGGTGCAGGTAACCCGGCATGCGGCCAGCCTGCGCCCCCGGCTGCTGGACTACCTGGGCGGCCGCTATCTGAAGGCAGACACCCAGGCCTGGCTCATACGCCGCGATTTTCCGGGCTTGCCAGACGCCTACGTGTTGGAGGTTCTGCGGCATATCTCGACCGAACAGCGGGTCATCCTGCGCACCCAGGCGCGCCTGCCGTTGGCGGTGGCGCAGCAGGCCCGCGAGCTGTTGCAAGTGGCCAGGCTGACGCGCATGCGTGAAGGGCTGTTTCTGGCTGGCAGCCACCACCCCGGCCTGGACGAGTTGGTGTTCTGCCTGTTGCGCGAGCATGCCAAGTGGCCGGCAACAGCGCAGGTGGAGCTGCGTGAGGGGTCGCTTGCGGGGCGTCGGCTGGCGCAACTGCCTGGGCCGGAACAAACCGCCGCCAACGTGGTGATGGTCCGGCAGGAGGGCCACTACCGCCTGTATGACGTGGCCGGTACCGAGCTACAGGCCAGCGCGCAGCGGCCGCTTGAATTCTACGAAGCGCTGCTGGCCTGCCTGCCCACGGCAGACAGGCAACGCCTGGGTTGGCAGGGCGACCAGGCGCGCAGTGCACTGCGCCTGGCCCTGCAACGCTGGCTACCGCAGGGGCGTGCTGCGCTGTTGAAATTACTGGGTGCCAGTGACGTTGGCGTGCCGCCGAACCCTGTTCGGCGCCTGCCCGATGGCCGGGTCGGCTACGTGCTCAGCGGCAGGGGCGCAGCGGGTAACTTCAGCCAGCGCGTGTTGCGTACCCGCATTCGAAGCCTCTATCCAGGTTTCAATGAAGAGGAAGTGGAAACCTTTCTGGAGCTGCTGCTGGAGCGGCCAGGTTCGGCGTTCTGCAATCTGTTGCTGCAGGAACAACAGTACCGCAGGTTCAGCGACGCGTTGACACGGTGGGTGGAGGGTACCCGCAACAGTGCCAGCCAGGCGGCGCGGCTGTCTGCTGCAGGCGAACTGCGACGCAGCTGGCGCCTGATCGGCGAGCGGATCGTCGACCAGCACGGCGTGTCCCAAGGCATGCGCCTGAGCCTGACGGGCGTACCCTTGCGCAGCCTGCCGGAGCTGCCGGCGGGCACCGATTTCAACCATCTTGCTGAACTGATACTCAGCGACCTGGCCGTGGAGCATGTGCCGGCCAGCTTCCTGCGCTGTTTCACCCAGCTGCGCTGGTTGAACATGAGTGGCAATCGCCTGAGCGAGGTGCCTGCCGACCTCAGGCACCTGTCGCACCTGACCAACCTCAGCCTGGCGGGCAACCAGATCCGCATGACGGCGGCGGGTGTTGCAACCCTCGGCAGCCTGACGCGCCTGCGTGTCCTCGATCTGAATCACAACCCCCTGGGCGCCATTGCGCTGCAGTTGGACACCTTGGGGCGCCTGCGCGAACTGCACCTGCGCGGCGCCAACTTGCAGACGGTACCTGCGCAGTTGCACCGCTGCCGGTTGCTGGAGCTCGCGGATTTGCGCGACAACCATATCGGTGCACTGCCAGAGCCGCTGCTGGAGGCGCCTGAGGGGTTGCGGCGGGCGGTGCAGTTATCGGGTAATCCGCTGTCGAATGCCGTCAGGCAGCGCATGCTGGCCGCAGGTGCAGTGGAGGCTGCCGTTGACGAGCCTTTGCTGGCCATCGCCACCGCACGCGAGCGTTGGCTGGCGTTGGTCGCGGCGCCGCAGCGGGGTTTCAGTGAGGCCCGGTGGGATGGCGTTCAGCGTGAAGAAGGCAGCGATGCATTCTTCCGGTTGCTGACGGAGCTGACCGACACGCGCGATTATCAGGTCATTCCCGATGACCTGGGGCGGCGTGTGTGGCGCATGCTGGAGGCGATGCAGAGCGACACGGTGTTGCGCGAAGAACTGTTCAACCTGGCTGCCGACCCGCGAACCTGTGCCGACAGCGTCGCGAGCTGTTTCAGTGCCTTGGAAGTGCGCTTGTATTTGCGCCAGTCATTGCAACAGGTTGAACCCGTGGCCGCACGGCTCACCCGCTTGCGTGTGGCCAGGCAGTTGTTTCGCCTGGAACAGGTGGAGCGCCTGGCCCGAGAGGATGTGAAGGCGCGCCTGGCGCAAGGGCAGCATGTCGATGAAGTCGAGGTCAGCCTGGCGTATCGCACCGGCCTGGCTGAAGAGCTGGACCTGCCAGGGCAGCCGAGAACGATGCAGTTCGAGACCATCGCCGCGGTCAGCCGGCAGCAATTGGCTGCAGCGGCTGCAACGGTGCGTGAAGCGGAGGCTACCGAGCAGTTGCCCCGCTTCATCGCGCAACGTGATTTCTGGCAGGAGTACCTGCGGCGCGAACAACCAGCAGCGTTCAATGCCGTGGAAGCGCCTTTCTGGGGCCGCATGGAGGGGCTGAGCGCGGAGGCGGCCAATGAAGGCGCCTACCTGCGCGATTTCGACAGGCTGGCGGAAGAGCGCAAGGCGGCGATCGAGGCGTTGCTGTTGCGTTTGACCCGCGAGGCGATGGACCTGCCCACGGGGTCGGGCAGCAGGACTGAGCGCGCTTCGGGGTGACTGCCGGGCGTTGGCGGCAGGCGATCGTTTCCTGCTGCCATCGCCGCTGGGGAAGGCGGCACAGTCGGGGGTCATGATCCCCGTCAAGGAACACTGACCATGCCCTCGCAACCTGCAAAACCCTGGCTCCAATACCCGGTAGAGCGCTTCATTGCCAACCGCTTGCCTGATTGGCTAAGCAAGGCCAGCCCTGTCGGCCTTGCTGCGCTGCAGTCTGCACTGGATGCGCACCTTGCCAGCCAGCGCACACTCAGCAGTGCTACCGAACACCTGCAGCCACTGATGGCGTTTGCCGAGGCGCGCCTGAACGGCGCCCTGGGCCTTGCTGTACCGCTCGATCGGCTGACCTGGCGTGAAGAGCGCCGGCGCCTGCGTGTGGACCTTGGCGGCATCCGCCAGTTCGAATCGTACTTCGTCAGGGTGCCTGCGCTGGAAAAGCTGTTACAGAACTTCAAGCCCAGGGAGTCGTTCTTCGAGCAGACCGCGCTGGTACGGCCGCCCATCGCGCCCGAGCGTGAAGAACAAGCCCTGCCTGCAACTATCGACGCGGTCGTGGCCGCCTGCCGGGAAGCCGATGTCGGCAAGGCCTACCAGGGGCATCTGGCAGCGATCATGAACGCGGCCTTCGAACGCGACCTGGCCTTGGACAAGCGCCTGGAACTGGCGCTGGCTACAGAAATTGCCACCCTCAAGGGGCAGCTCAAGATCAATGAAGTGCGCATGCTGCGCCAACTGGGTCGTGGCGAGACCCCGACGAACCCCGGCAGCCATTATGTTCGGGTGGGCGGGCTGCAGGTGCTGGGTTGCCGGGTGGACGGCGCCTTGGTCATCGAATTGCTCGACTCGTGGTCGATTGCCGTCGGTGGGACAGGGAGGTTGCTGCTGCTCAAAGGGGTGCTGTTGTACCTGCCAGATGATCAGGCTCGGCCACTGCAGTACTACCCTGATTGGCCCACTGCCAACCGCGCATTGGTCGCGGCAATGGCTGCTCCCCATTACCGCAGCGCGTTTGCACGGCGGATTGCGCTCAGCGAGCGTGCCGGCTACCAGGCGTTGCTCGCCACACGCCTGCAAGACGACGAGCCTGATCTGCAACCGCGCAGGCTCTCGACGTCGACGCCCATCTTCGAGCAGATGGCCGCCTGGCACATTCAGCGCATCAAGGCCGATGCCCGATACCTGGCGGTGCCCACCGAACAGGCCGATAGCGATGCTGCGGCTGAGCGGTTGCGTGCCCTGGAGGGCGTCGGCGAGGTGTTGCTCAACCTGGCCGGGTTGTTCGTGCCGGTGGTTGGCACGCTGTTGATGGCCGACATGGCAAGGCAACTGCTGGGGCAGGTGTTCGAAGGTTTCAGTGACTGGAGCCAGGGCCATCAGCACGAGGCCTTGCAGCACATGATGCAGGTGGCCACCTCGCTGGCGGTCAACGGCGCTGTGCTTGGCGGGGCCTATGCCTTGCACAGCGCCTTTGTCGGGCAACTGCACCCGGTGACCAACGAGGCGGGCCAGGCACGCTTGTGGCACGATGACCTGGCCCCTTACCGCCAGGCGCTGCCAGCAGCGCCATTGACCACGCTGGAGAACGGTCTGTTGACCGATGGCAGCGGCCATTGGTGGCGTTGCGATGAGGCATTGTACAGCGTGCGAGAGGATCGCAACGGTACCTGGCGGTTGTTGCACCGGGAGGGTCCCGATGTTTACGGGCCAGCCTTGCAAACCAATGGCGAGCGCGCCTGGCGCCTGGTGACCGAACGGCCATTGGAGTGGCAGGGCACTGCACGTCTGCTGGCGCGATTGTGGCCGGCCGCACAGTCACTTGCCCCAGAGCGATTGACGCAGGTACTGAAAGTGGCCGATGTCGACGAGGCTTTTCTGCGCGGTTTGCTGGTTGAGGAGCGGCCCCTTCCGGTTCAGCTGCGCGACACCCTCGAGCGGTTTGCGGTGGATGCCAGGATAGAGACGTTTTTCCAGCAGCTCGATACCACCGTGAACGATACCGAGCTGTTGCAGTGGTGCGTGCATGAGCTGGATATCGACGCGGAGACGCTGCCTGCCCAGCTCGCGCAGATCGCGTTGCATGCGCAGAGCCTGCGCGAAGGGATGTTCGAGTACTTCTCGTGTTGCCACCTCGGTGCAGACACTTTGCAAAGCCTGCTGACGCGCGACTATCCCGGCTTGCCGCACGCCTACACGCTCGACGTGCTGAGCCACGCCAGCGATGCCATGCGGGCGCAGATGGAAAGCACCGGCCGGGTCCCCCTGGGCTTGGCGCAACAGGCCCGTGCCTCGTTGCAACTGGCCCGCCTGACAAGGGCGCGCGAGGCGTTCTACCTGCGCTGCAGATATCACCCCGATGCGGTCGCGCTGGCGTTTGCCCTGCTGCGTCGGCAGGGGTTTGCGCAAAGCATGCTCAACCTGGAGTTGCGGGACCGCTCAGTGTTCGGCCCTTTGCAGGAACGGTTGCTGCCCCAGGCGGGCAGCCAGCAGACGCTGGTCATGGTCTGGCGCGACGGGGCCTTTACCCTGTATGACGAACAGGGCCTGCCTGCCGAACGGGAGGTGGCAGAACCCGCTGGGCTGTTCGAGGTCCTGGCGGCGTGCCTGCCGAGCGCGTCTCGCCAGCGCCTGGGTACCACGGGTGGGGCTGCTGCCGACAGCTTGCGCCTGGCCCTGCAAGGCGCGATACCCGAGCGTTCCTCGGACCTGCTGAAGCTGCTTGGGTGGCGTGAAGCGCGGGCGCTGGGCGCCTCGATGCGACGCTTGCCTGACGGGCGCCTGGGTTACCTGCTCGGCGGCGGCGCCAGCAGGCTACCTTCCGCATCGTCGATCGAGCAGATGTTGCGCAACCGCCTGCGTGGGCTTTACCCGTCGTTCAGTGATGACGATGTCGAGCGTTACCTGGGGATCATGGCAGAGATCGACGGCTCGCCCTTCGACAGCCTGTTGCTGCAGGAACAGGAATTCCGGCGCCTGAACGAAGAGCTGCAGCGCTGGATGTTCCGCGTCATGGGCCCGGCCCGGCATGCGCGCCGGCGGTTGGCCTCTGCATTGCTCCGCGCCTGGCGGCTGGAAGGTGAGCGGGTGTTCGATGCGCAAAACAACCCGGTCGGCCTGCGGCTGCACGTGGCTGACATGGCGGTAGGGGAGTTGCCGACGTTGCCGCAGGGCAGCAGCTTTGGCCATGTGGCGGAACTGACACTGGCAGGTTTGCACGTTCCTGCGCTGCCCTCTGGTTTCCTGGGCTGCTTCCGGCACCTGCGCACGCTCGACCTGAGCGACAATGCCCTGCGTGAGCTACCTGAGGGCCTTGAAGAGATGCCCGAGCTGACCCAGCTGATACTGCGCAACAACAACATCCGCCCCAGCGCCGGGCAAGTGGCTGCGTTGTTGCGCTGCGTCAATTTGCGCCGACTGGACCTGAACGACAACCCGCTGGGCGCTCTACAGTTGGATGTATCGGGGCTGCACCGGCTGCAGCGGCTGCGCTTGCGGCGTACCGGGCTGACCAGCATGCCTTCAGGCCTGCAATGGTGCGCGCGCCTGGAGTATGCCGATCTGCGCGACAACCAGATTGCCGAGCTGCCCCAGGCATTGCTCGACGCCCCGGCCGCGGTGAGGCAAGTCGTGGACGTGGAAGGCAACGCGCTGCCCACTGCGTTGCGCGAGCAACTGTATGCACCTGAAATCGTGCCCGTCCCGCTCATGCTTGGCGAAGGTGCACAAGAGCAGGCCATGCACGCATGGCTGGGCACGCGCGCAGAGGCTGACCAGGCCCTAGGCCGCGAGCTGTGGCAGGCCTTGCGCAGTGAACCGGGCAGTGATGCATTCTTCGAACTGCTGGTGGGCATGACCCAGAGTGCCGAGTTCCGCCTTGCGCCTGAACAATTGGGCGCCAGGGTGTGGCCCCTGGTCGAGGCGCTGTCGGTGGACCGCGACCTGCGCGAAGCCTTGTTCGCGCTGGCCGACGAACCACGTGCGTGCGCCGACAATCTCGCCAATTGCTTCAGCAACCTGGAGGTCCGGTACCAGGTACTGCACGCCACCCAGGGCGGTGAGCCTGTGGCTACCCGTGATGCGCGGCTGTTGCTGGCACGGCGCCTGTACCGCCTTGACACCGTACTGGCACTGGCCAGGGCGGACATCAACAGCCGCTACGCGGATGGCCGTTGGCAGCGCGGCGATCATGCCGAAGAGGAAGTCGAGGTCAGCCTGGCCTAACGCACAGGGCTGGCTGAACGCTTGAATCTGATCGGCCAGCCACGGTACATGCTGTTCGGTGCGTTGGCCGTGGTCTCTGAAGCCGACCTGGAGCGTGCCTGCAATGCAGTGCTGGCAGGGGAGGCGAGTGAAGACATCACGCGCTACATCAGCCAGCGGGACTTCTGGATTGAGGTGTTGCGCGCCGAACACCCACAGGACTTCGCCCTGATCCAGCAGCAATTCGAGCAGGCCATGGAGGCGCTGGAAGAGCGTATGCAGCAGTTGGGCAGTGGTGCCTACGACGCCCAGGCCCGAACACTGATGCGCGACCGCCAGGAGGCGCTGGAAGCCTTGGCCCTGCGCTTGACCCGGGAACGCCTGAACAGGGCTTGACCCGCCGCAGGGCAGCGCGCGAGCGCATTGCACGGCCTGCGCACGGCCAAACCGGTCACCCAGATTGACAGCTTTGGCCATTGCCGCGGGTGACGCGCGGCGCGAACATCGTCGGACCGATGGTTAACTCCAAAAACAACAAACCAGGAGTCCGACGATGCGTGATTACGCCGAGGCTGTTCGCCTGTTCGAGCTTGGCAACACCGTAGCTGGGGCACTGCACGGCAACCTCGAAACCCTTAACGCGTGTGTCGAGTGCTGTGACCGCCATGTCGGCGGTGGCAAGGTGGCACTGCTGCATGTCGATCGCGATGGCCACACTGCCCGCTACAGCTTCGAGCAATTGCACATGCTGGCCGCACGGTTCGCCAATGTGCTCAAGGCGCAAGGCGTGCAGGTGGGCGACAGGGTGGCGGGGCTGTTGCCACGCACCCCCGAGTTGCTGGTCAGCATCCTGGCCACCTGGCGCATCGGGGCGGTGTACCAGCCCTTGTTCACCGCCTTCGGGCCCAAGGCCATCGAGCACCGTCTTGAACAGTCACGCGCCCGTGTCGTTGTCACAGACAGCGTCAACCGGGGCAAGCTGGACGATGTACACGCCTGCCCGACGGTCATCACGGTGAACGCCCGCAGTGGCGAACTGGATTTCCAGCAGTGCCTGGCCGGCGCCGCGCCTGAATGCGAGCCTGTGATGCGCTCGGGCGACGACCCGTTCCTGCTGATGTTCACGTCCGGTACCACCGGCCCGGCCAAGCCGCTGGAAGTACCGTTGCGTGCCATCGTCGCCTTCCAGGGCTACATGCGCGATGCCATCGACCTGCGCCGCGAAGACAACTTCTGGAACCTGGCCGACCCCGGCTGGGCCTATGGCTTGTACTACGCCGTCACCGGGCCGCTGTCCCTGGGGCATGCCACCACCTTCTACGATGGCCCGTTCAGTGTCGAAAGCTGTGTGCGGGTGATCGAAACGCTGGGCATCACCAACCTGGCCGGGTCGCCCACCGCTTACCGTTTGCTGATCGCGGCCGGCGATGCCTTCGCGGCACCGATCAGAGGCCGCCTGCGCGTTGTCAGCAGTGCCGGTGAGCCGCTGAACCCGGAAGTGATTCGCTGGTTTGCCGACGAATTGGGGGTGACCATCCACGACCACTACGGGCAGACCGAACTGGGCATGGTGCTGTGCAACCATCATGGCCTGCAGCACCCGGTGCACCCGGGCTCGGCCGGCTTCGCCATCCCGGGCCATCGGATCGTGGTGCTGGACGAGCAGGGGCGCGAGCTGCCAGCCGGCGAGCCAGGCATACTCGCGGTCGACCGCGAGCGTTCGCCGCTATGCTGGTTCGCTGGCTACCAGGGTTTGCCGACCAAGGCCTTCGTCGGCAAGTACTACCTGAGCGGCGATACCGTCGAGTTGAACCGCAACGGCAGCATCAGCTTCGTCGGGCGTAGTGACGATGTGATCACCACCTCTGGTTACCGTGTCGGCCCTTTCGACGTGGAAAGCGCGTTGATCGAACACCCGGCAGTGATCGAGGCTGCGGTGATCGGCAAGCCGGATCCGGAGCGCACCGAGTTGATCAAGGCGTTCGTGGTGTTGGCCAGCGGCTATCACGGCACCCCCGAACTTGAAGAGGCATTGCGTCAGCATGTGCTTCAGCGCCTGTACGCGCACGCCTACCCCCGCGAAATCGAATTCGTCAGCGACCTGCCCAAGACCCCGAGCGGCAAGCTGCAACGCTTCATCCTGCGTAACCAGGAAGTCGCCAAACAACACGCGCCGCAGGCCACCCCTGCCAGCGCCTGAAAGGAAAACCGACCATGCAGATAGCGAACAAACACTTCATCGTCAGCGGCGCGGCATCCGGGCTGGGCGCTGCCACTGCGCAGATGCTGGTGGAGGCGGGTGCCAAGGTCATGCTGGTTGACCTCAATGCCCAGGCCGTTGAGGCCAAGGCGCGTGAACTGGGCGAGCATGCCCGTTTCGCGGTGGCTGACATCAGCGACGAGCAGGCTGCCCAGGCAGCAGTCGATGCAACCGTCAGTGCGTTCGGTAGCCTCCACGGGCTGATCAACTGCGCCGGTATCGTAGGCGCCGAGAAAGTGCTGGGCAAACAGGGGCCGCATGGCCTGGCCAGCTTCGCCAAGGTGATCAACGTCAACCTGGTCGGCAGCTTCAACCTGCTGCGCCTGGCTGCCGCCGCCATGGCTGAAGGCGTTGCCGGCGCGGATGGCGAGCGTGGCGTGATCATCAACACCGCCTCCATCGCGGCGTATGATGGCCAGATCGGCCAGGCGGCCTATGCCGCGTCCAAGGGCGCCATTGCCAGCCTGACCTTGCCGGTAGCCCGCGAACTGGCCCGCTTCGGTATCCGTGTGATGACGATCGCCCCGGGCATCTTCGAAACACCGATGATGGCCGGCATGAGCGAAGACGTACGCGCTTCCCTCGCCGCTGGGGTGCCGTTCCCGCCACGCCTGGGCCGCCCGCAGGAATATGCCGCGCTGGCGCGGCACATCATCGAGAACAGCATGCTCAACGGTGAGGTGATCCGCCTCGACGGTGCGTTGCGCATGGCTGCCAAATAAGGAGGATGACCATGACCCTCAGCAATGACCCGATTGTGATCGTCAGCGCCGTGCGCACGCCCATGGGTGGCCTGCAAGGCGACCTCAAGAGCCTGACCGCGCCGCAACTGGGCAGTGCCGCCATCCGTGGCGCAGTCGAGCGCGCCGGCATCGATGCCGCCAGTGTCGAGCAGGTGCTGTTCGGCTGCGTCCTGCCGGCCGGCCAGGGCCAGGCCCCGGCGCGTCAGGCGGCGCTGGGTGCCGGCTTGGACAAGCACACCACCTGCACCACCCTTAACAAGATGTGCGGTTCGGGCATGCAGGCCGCGATCATGGCCCATGACCTGCTGCTGGCCGGCACCGCCGAGGTGGTGGTGGCCGGTGGTATGGAAAGCATGACCAACGCCCCCTACCTGCTGGACAAGGCCCGCGGTGGTTACCGCATGGGCCATGGCAAGATCATCGACCATATGTTCATGGATGGCCTGGAAGATGCCTACGACAAGGGCCGCCTGATGGGCACCTTTGCTGAAGACTGTGCCCAGGCCAACGGCTTCAGCCGCGAGGCCCAGGACCAGTTTGCCATCGCCTCGCTGACCCGCGCCCAGGACGCGATCAAGCGTGGCCGTTTTGCCGCCGAAATCATTCCGGTGGAGGTCACCGAGGGTAAGCAAACGCGGATCATCAAGGACGACGAACAGCCGCCGAAGGCGCGGCTGGACAAGATTGCGCAGCTCAAGCCGGCCTTCCGTGAAGGCGGTACGGTGACCGCGGCCAACGCCAGTTCGATCTCCGATGGGGCTGCGGCGCTGGTGCTGATGCGCCGCTCCCAAGCCGACAAGCGGGGGCTCAAGCCTTTGGCGGTGATTCACGGGCATTCGGCCTTCGCCGATACCCCGGCCTTGTTCCCCACTGCGCCCATCGGTGCTATCGACAAGCTGCTTGTGCGCACGGGCTGGAAACTGGCCGAGGTCGACCTGTTCGAGGTCAACGAAGCCTTTGCCGTGGTCACCCTGGCGGCCATGAAACACCTCGACCTGCCCCATGACAAGGTCAACATCCACGGTGGCGCCTGTGCCCTCGGCCACCCGATCGGGGCATCCGGGGCACGCATCCTGGTGACCTTGCTGTCGGCCCTGCGCCAGAACAACCTGCGCCGGGGTATAGCGGCCATCTGCATCGGTGGTGGCGAAGCCACGGCCATGGCGGTCGAATGCCTGTACTGAGGTGAACCATGCTGGTAACTGACGAGCAACAACAGATTTGCGACGCGGTCCGTGCATTCGCCCAGGAGCGCCTCAAGCCGTTTGCAGAACAGTGGGACAAGGCGCACCGCTTCCCCAGGGAGGCGATCGACGAAATGGCCGAGCTGGGCCTGTTCGGCATGCTGGTGCCGGAAGCCTGGGGTGGCAGCGACACCGGCTACGTGGCCTATGCCATGGCCCTGGAGGAGGTTGCTGCAGGTGATGGCGCGTGCTCGACCATCATGAGCGTGCACAACTCGGTGGGCTGCGTGCCGATCCTGCACTTTGGCAGCGAGCAACAGAAAGCGCAGTTTCTGGCGCCGCTGGCCAGCGGCGCGATGCTCGGTGCTTTTGCCCTGACCGAACCCCAGGCGGGTTCTGACGCCAGCAGCCTGAAGACCCGCGCCCGTCTGGATGGCGAGCATTACGTGCTCAATGGCAGCAAGCAATTCATCACTTCCGGCCAGAACGCCGGGGTTGTGATCGTGTTTGCCGTAACCGACCCGGATGCCGGCAAGCGCGGCATCAGCGCCTTCATCGTGCCCACCGATTCACCCGGCTACCAGGTGGCACGGGTAGAGGACAAACTCGGCCAGCACGCTTCCGACACCTGCCAGATCGTCTTCGACAATGTGCGGGTGCCGGTGGCCAACCGGCTGGGTGCCGAGGGTGAGGGCTACAAGATCGCCCTGGCCAACCTTGAAGGTGGCCGTATCGGTATTGCTTCCCAGGCGGTGGGCATGGCCCGGGCCGCGTTTGAAGTGGCGCGTGACTACGCCAACGAGCGGCAAAGCTTCGGCAAGGCGTTGGTCGAGCACCAGGCGGTGGCGTTCCGCCTGGCTGATATGGCGACCCAGATCGCGGTGGCCCGGCAGATGGTGTTGCACGCCGCTGCGCTACGCGATGCCGGGCGCCCAGCCCTGGTGGAAGCATCAATGGCCAAGCTGTTTGCCTCGGAAATGGCCGAAAAGGTCTGTTCGCACGCCTTGCAGACCCTGGGCGGTTATGGCTATCTGAGCGACTTCCCGCTGGAGCGGATTTACCGCGACGTTCGGGTTTGCCAGATTTACGAAGGCACCAGCGACATTCAGCGCATGGTCATTGCGCGCAACCTATGAAGGAGCAGATTGCATGGCATTCGAAACCATCCTGTTGGATATCCACGGCAAGGTCGGCCTGATCACCCTCAACCGGCCGCAGGCGCTGAACGCACTGAACGCGCAGATCGTCGGCGAAATCAACCAGGCCCTCGATCAGCTGGAGCGCGATGCCAATATCGGCTGTGTGGTGCTGACCGGCTCGGCGAAGGCGTTTGCCGCGGGTGCCGACATCAAGGAAATGGCCGAGCTGCAATACCCGCAGATCTACGTCGATGATCTGTTCAGCGATGCCGACCGCATCGCCAACCGCCGCAAACCGATCATTGCTGCGGTGTCCGGCTTTGCCCTGGGCGGCGGCTGTGAGCTGGCGATGATGTGCGATTTCATCCTCGCCGCCGACAATGCCAAATTCGGCCAACCGGAAATCAACCTTGGCGTACTGCCGGGCATGGGCGGCACGCAGCGCCTGACACGGGCGGTGGGCAAGGCCAAGGCGATGGAGCTGTGCCTGACCGGTCGCCTGATGGGCGCTGAAGAGGCGGAGCGGGCCGGGCTGGTGGCGCGGATCGTGCCGCAGGCCGAGCTGGTGGAGGAGGCACTGAAAGTTGCGGCGACCATCGCCAGCAAGTCGATTCCGGTGAGCATGATGGTGAAGGAAAGCGTCAACCGGGCGTTTGAAGTTACCCTCAGCGAGGGTGTGCGGTTTGAACGCCGTGTATTCCACGCGGCTTTCGCCACCGAAGACCAGAAAGAAGGCATGGCCGCTTTCATTGCCAAGCGTGAGGCACAGTTCAACGACCGTTGATTGAAGTGTGTGACCAACTGTTCGCGCCTGGGCGGCTCCGATCCGCTCGGCGCGCAACCCATCTGGGCGCTGGCCCCAGCTGCCAGCTCGACACCGACCAGCGGATTCTGGTGCCGGAAAGCAAATTCGCAGCCTTTTGCAGTTGCTCCACGCGACGTGGCGCCTTAGACTGCCGCCCCCTGTAAAAGAGTGCCGATTGGCGCTTGAAGAATTCCGTTGCCGATGCCGAGGCGTCGGCGGCACCTGAATCGCCCAAATGCACATTTTTTCATAGAGAAATCGATGACAAAGGAACAGTTGCTGGCCATGTCGGCCGATGACTACATGAACGCCGACCAGCTCGCCTTCTTCACTGAGCTGCTGCAGGCGATGAAAGTCGAAACCCATGAACGCATCGAGCTCAGCCGCACCACCATCGAAGGCCTGGACACGCCGTCGGACCCAGCCGACGTGGCTTCGGTCGAAGAAGAGCGCAGCTGGCTGGTGAATGCCATCGACCGCGACCAGCGCCTGCTGCCTCAGCTGGAAATGGCCCTGGACCGTATTGCCGACGAAAGCTTCGGCTGGTGCGACGACAGCGGTGAGCCCATCGGCCTGAAGCGTCTGCTGATCAGCCCGACCACCAAATACTGCATCGAAGCCCAAGAGCGCCACGAGCAGCTCGACCGCCACCAGCGCCAGGTGTAACCCCTCGCGCGGTGCCGAGCCCCACGGAGCGATCCCTGGGGCTTTTTGCGTTTGTTGTCGCCCCGTTTTTGTTGCTGCAGGCGTAACACAGCTGTACCGGGCGGCGCTGTTTCATCCTTGGGCGCAGGCGTATCATGGCTATATCGTTAGGGTGCTACTTAAATTCCGGAGGGAATGATGCATAGCCGAGTCGATGTGGCCGTGATGATCGGTTCAAGTGTGCCCGCCACAATGCAGGCACTGGGCAGGCGTGTCTGCTGGGTGGTGCTGGTCAACGGTGAACGGCGCGGTACCGCTTTTGCCACGCGCGAGGAAGCGTTGGAGTGCCAGGTTGCCTGGCAGCAACAACTGAAGAAAGGGCTCGCCGCCTGAAAATGTTGTTTGCCTCTCGACGGGTTTCAGTGTTTTCGGGCATATTTGTCCTACAGTAATGCGCACCAGGGTTTGCCTTCTTGCAGGCTCACGCCCTGGCCGTGTTTTCTGGCGAGTGATCTCAGGCATCACGTTTCCCGTGCCGGGAATGGGCCAAACGCCTTCGGTTGAAGGCGAATCTGGCAAACCAGAGTAAAGTTTCCTGCGCGCTGCATCGTCGGCGGGCACAGACATTTCGTATATCGCTTTATTACTCTTTTCGCCTATCGATAAGACAGGGCCGTGCCTCCCCGAGCTTGGGTGAGGGCGGGTTGTAACCGGTTGAGGATTACTTCATTGGCAGTCAGCACACTTGATACCCATGCGTTGTTCGCCCTCGGCGACTTGCGCGGTAAATTGGCCCAACTGTTCCAGGGCCGCTTCATTTATGTAACCGAACAGAATCCCGAAGGCCTGTACATGGCCGAAATCGACACAGAAAGTGCATTGGTGGTAGACGATAAACAGCGCCTGGAACTGAAAGTTGGCGACCATTTCCGCGCTGCCGTATTGCCCAGCCGCGAAGGCGGCAAGTTGGAAATGCGCTTTCGGGAAATCAAGTTGAATGTCTATGGCGTGGGTGATTACGCCTTCGTTTCCGTGCCGGAAGGCGAGGGCATCGTGTTTCGCGAAGGCCAAGGGGTCATGTTGGTATTCGCCGCGCAGCAGCAGATACAGGAAGGCCTGGGCAAGTTGCTGAAGGCGGTAACCGGCAAAGTTGCCAAATGGCGCAAGGGCGAGCTGACCACCTTCAAGGCCAGTGAATGACTGCAACTGATGATGCGCCCGCCAGCCGGGCGGAGTTTCATCGGCAGCATCATGCGGCTGCCGTAGCCGAGGCGCAGCGTATGCTGGCTCGGCGCGATGCATTGCAAGGGGCCTGGTTGAACTGGGTGGCGGCAGAGCTGTACAGGCTCGGCCCGCCACCTTACGCCGCCATGGTGCGCCGCGAGTTGCAGCGCCTGAGCCAGGTGTGAGGCGGCAGACCTTCAGTTGCCACTGTCGCAGCCGCTGCTGACCTCTTCAGGCACTGGCTCTTTCGCCACCCGCTTGCGGAACAGCGCTGCCCGTGCGAGCAGCAACGTGGTCACCGGCACAGTGATCGACAGCAGAATGGGGATCAGCCAGGCGTGCAGCACCGCCGCGTCCTTCAACCACGAAAAGTAGATGATCGAGGCCAGTGCCACGCACCAGGCGCCGATGGTCGAGGCCAGTGCTGGTGGGTGCATGCGCTGGAAGTAGTCTTTCAGGCGTACCAGGCCCACTGCACCTACCAGGGCGAACAGGCTGCCGGTGATCAGCAGCACCGCCGTGATCAGTTCCAGCCAGAATGGCAGTACCAAGGTTTCAGTCATTCGATCACCTCACCGCGCAGCAGGAACTTGGCCAGGGCAAACGAGCCGACGAAGCCGAACAGCGCAATCAACAGGGCACCTTCGAAGTAGGTGTCACTGGCATAACGGATACCCAGCACCAGCATGGTCAGCATGGCCAGGATATACAGGTAGTCCAGCGCCAGGACCCGGTCCTGGGCAGACGGGCCACGGAACAGCCTGAACAGCGCCAGGGCCATGGCCAGGGCGAAAATGAACAGGCTGGCGAGGACAGCGTTGGCGAGCAGGCCTGTCATTGGAAAATCTCCATCAGTGGGCGTTCATACGTGTCCTTGAAGTGCTGGACGAAGGCCGCTTCATCGTCCAGGTCGAACACATGCAGCAGCAATACGCTGCGGTCCAGAGCCAGTTCCGACCAGACTGTGCCAGGCACCACCGTGGTAATCATCGCCAGTGCCGCCAGGCCGTGCGGGTCGCGCAGGGCCAGCGGTATATGCACGAACGCCGAACGTGGCGGCTGCTTGCCGGCCCGCAGCACGCCGCGGGCAACCAGCAGGTTGGACATGATGACATCGACGCCGACCCGGCCGATAAGCCGGGCGACGACCAGCGGCCGCTTGATGTGTGCGTGCTGCGGCCGCAAGGGGGCCATCAGCAGTGGCGCCAGTACGCCAAGGGCGGCGCCCAGCAGCAGGTTACCGGGGCTGACCGAGAGGTTGAGCAGCAGCCACAGGCCGAACAGCGAGACCGAGAGGAGCGGGGCGGGGAACATGCGGCTCATGGCAGCACCTCGGCGCTGGGCGAAGTCGGGCCAGGGATCGGCCGGGCGGCCATTACGGCATCGATATAGGCGTCTGGCGCCTGCAGGCTGGCGGCCGTGTCCTGGGTGTAGCGCAGCAATGGCTCGGCCTTGAGGCTGAGGAAGATGCACAGGCCGAGCAGAATGACGATCGGCAGGCATTCGAACCGGCGAAGTACGGGTGACGGGCGCTCTTCGGGCTTCCAGAAGCGTTGGATGCCAACCCGGCCGAAGGCGATCAGCGAGGCCATGCCCGAGAGTATCAGCAACGCTACCAGCCCCCAGCCGGCGGCACTCAGGGGCTGCTCGACGGGGCCGCCCAGGCCGTTTGGGTTGAACAAGGCGCTGATCAGGTTGAGCTTGCCGACGAAGCCCGAGAGGGGCGGCATGCCGATGATCAGCAAGGCGCAGGCGATGAAACTCAGGCCCAGGAAAGCCATGGTCCAAGGGATGATCTGGCCGATCACTGCCTTCTGCTCGTCATCGAGGTTGATACCTTTGGGGGGGTGTAGGGACTCCAGCGGGGGCGGCATCAGATCTTCTTCTTCGTCCAGCGGCGCTTCGTTGGCCGAGCGCGAGCGTTCGACCAGCTCGGCGAGCAGGAACAGGGCGCACAGTACCAGGGTCGAGTTGACCAGATAGAACAGTGCCGCACCGGTCAGCGCGGGCTGGGCAAAGCCGACCGCGCCGAGCAGGGTGCCGGCCGAAACCAGGATGCTCAGCGCTGCCATGCGTTCCAGGCGCTGTGCTGCGAGAATGCACACTGCGGCCACCGCCAGGGTCACCAGGCCACCGTACACCAGCCACTGGCCGCCGAAATGGGCCGAAGCGCCGGCCTGGCCGGAGAACAGCAGCGTCCACAGGCGCAACACGGCGTACAGGCCGACCTTGGTCATGATGGCGAACAGCGCAGCCACCGGCGCACTGGCCGATGCATAGGCCGGTACCAACCAGAAGTTGAGCGGCCAGATGCCGGCCTTGACCAGGAAGGCCATGGCCAGGATGGCTGCACCGGCGTGCAGCAGGCCACGGTCAGCTTCTGGCACCAGGGGAATCTTCAGGGCCAGGTCAGCCATGTTCAGGGTGCCGGTCACGCCGTACAGCATCGCCGCGCCAATCAGGAAGAGCGACGAGGCAAACAGGTTGATGGCGATGTAGTGCAGGCCGGCACGCACGCGCGCGCGCCCCGAACCATGCAGCAACAGGCCGTAGGAAGCGGCCAGCAGCACTTCGAAGAACACGAACAAGTTGAACAGGTCGGCTGTGAGGAACGCGCCGTACAGGCCCATCAGCTGGATCTGGAACAGTGCGTGAAAGCTGGCCCCCGCACTGTCCCAGCGGGCGCGGGCAAACAAGAGGGCACTGAAGCCGATGACCCCGGTCAGGGTCAGCAGCAGCGCAGACAAGTGGTCCAGCACCAGCACGATACCGAATGGCGCTGGCCAGTTACCCGGCAGGTACACGCCGATCGATTCTGCCTGGCCCTGGGTGCGTACCCACAGCAGCAGGCTGACGGCGATGGCCAGGCCGGTGAGGGTCGACAGCAGGTTCAGGCGGGCTTTGATGCGGCGGTGTTTTTCGCCCAGCAGCAGCATCATGGCCGCCGTGACCAACGGTAGCAGGATGGGCGCGACGATCAGTTGGCTCATGTCGCTCATTCGTCACGCTCCCGGCCATCGACGTGGTCGGTTCCGGTCAGGCCACGCGAGGCCAGTAGCACCACCAGGAACAGCGCGGTCATGGCAAAGCTGATCACGATGGCGGTCAACACCAGGGCTTGCGGCAGCGGGTCGGTGTAATGCAGCAAGTCCTGGGTCACGCCGTCCTTGATAATTGGCTCTTTGCCAATGAACAGGCTGCCCATGCTGAAGATGAACAGGTTGACGCCGTACGACAACAGGCACAGGCCCATGATGACCTGGTAGGTACGCGGGCGCAGGATCAGCCATACGCCCGAGGCGGCCAGCACTCCGATGGCGACTGCAATGACTTCTTCCATCAGGCGGCTCCTGCTTGGTTGGTTTTCGCCGGGTTACCCGGGCGGTAGGCACGTACCGACTGGTGCGCCAGCGCAGTGAGGATCAACAGGGTCGAACCGACCACCACGGTGTACACGCCGACATCGAAGAACAGCGCACTGGCCACGTGCACGTCGCCCAGCAAGGGCAAGTGCAGGTGGGCGGTATGGGTGGTCAGGAACGGGTAGCCGAGCAGCATGGCGCCGCCCCCGGTGAGGGTTGCGCAAAGCAGGCCGGTGCCCATCCAGCGCAGCGGCCGCAGGCTCATCTGCGCCTCGACCCATTGGGTGCCGGCCACCATGTACTGCAGGATGAACGCCACCGACATTACCAGGCCAGCGACAAAGCCGCCCCCTGGCTGGTTGTGCCCGCGCATGAACAGGTACATCGAGACCAGCAGGGCGATGGGCAGCAGCAGGCGCACCAGCACCGCTGGCACCATCATGAAGCCCAGTGCGGTATCGGTGGCATGCCGCGGGTTGATCAGGTCGGTGACCACGTCAGGCGCCAGCTGGCGCTGCTGGGCCGGCAACTGCATGCTCTCCTTGGGTGGGCGGAAGCGCCGCAGCAGGGCGAACACGGTCAGCGCCACGGCCACCAGCACGGTGATTTCACCGAGGGTGTCGAAACCGCGGAAGTCGACCAGCATGACGTTGACCACATTGGTGCCACCGCCCTGCGGCAGTGCGCGGCTGAGGTAGAACGAGGAAATGTCATTGGGTGTCGGCCGCGTCAGCATGGCATACGACAACAAGGCCATGCCGCCACCAACCAGTACCGCCAGCAGCAGGTCGCGCAAGCGGCGTATGCGCGCACGCTCCAGGCTGCCGGGCGATGGCGAGACACCTTCGATACGCCGAGGCAACCAGCGCAAGCCGAGCAGGATAAGCACGGTGGTGACCACTTCCACCACCAGCTGGGTCAGGGCCAGGTCGGGTGCGGAGAACCAGACGAAGGTGATGCAGGTCATCAGGCCGCAGACGCTGACCATGGTCAGGGCTGCCAGGCGATGGTACTTGGCCTGGTAGGCAGCGCCGATGGCGCAGGCGATTGCGATCAGCCACAGCGCGACGAATACCCCGGACCCGGGAATTTTCGGCCGCTCCCCCCAGCTCAGGCCGCTGTAGAGCATGGGCGTGAGGCCGGCCAGGAATGCGGCGACCACCAGCATGAACAGCTGCGACTGCAAACGCCGGCTGGTGAGCAGGCGCTCGATGCGCCGGGCAAGCAGCATCAACTGCACCTGGCCGTATTCGAACAGGCGCTTGCCGTTGAACCGCTCGATCACCGGCGGGGAAGGGAAGCGGCCCCGGCGCAGTTGCTTGCGCAACATGAGGTACAAGACGATACCGCCGCTCATGGCGAGCAGGCTCATGATCAGCGGCGCATTCCAGCCATGCCAGATCGCCAGGCTGTATTCCGGCAGGGTGCCGCCGACCACCGGCAATGCCGCGGCAGCCAGCAGCGGCCCGACCGACTGTGCGGGGAAAATACCCACGACCAGGCAGGTGAGTACCAGCAACTCCACCGGTGCACGCATCCAGCGCGGCGGTTCATGCGGGGTGTGCGGCAGGTCCTGTGCCGTAGGGCCGAAGAACACATCGACGGTAAAGCGCAGCGCATACGCCACGCTGAACGTGCCGGCGAGGGTGGCCACTACCGGCAGGGCGGCTTCGACCCAGGCGGTGGAGCTGATGAACACCGTTTCAGCGAAGAACATTTCCTTCGACAGGAAGCCGTTCATCAAGGGCACGCCAGCCATCGCGGCACTGGCCACCATGGCCAGGGTGGCGGTGTACGGCACCAGGCGGATCAGGCCACTGAGGCGGCGGATGTCGCGGGTGCCGCTTTCGTGGTCGATGATGCCGGCGGCCATGAACAGCGAGGCTTTGAAGGTGGCATGGTTGAGGATGTGGAACACCGCGGCGACCGCGGCCAGCGGGCTGTTCAGGCCGAGCAGCAGGGTAATCAGGCCGAGATGGCTGATGGTCGAGTAGGCCAGAAGGCCCTTCAGGTCATTCTGGAACATCGCGGCGAAGGCGCCGAGCAACAGCGTGATGGCGCCGGCGCCGCCGACGATCCAGAACCACTCCTCGCTGCCGGAGAGCACTGGCCACAGGCGGGCCAGCAGGAATACCCCGGCCTTGACCATGGTTGCGGAGTGCAGGTAGGCCGATACCGGCGTTGGCGCAGCCATGGCGTGGGGCAGCCAGAACTGGAAGGGGAACTGGGCGCTCTTGCTCAGGGCGCCGATCAGGATGAGGGGCAGCAGCACCGGGTACAGCGCGTGCTGGCGGATGGTGTCGCCGGCAGCCAGGACCTTGTCCAGGTCGTAGCTGCCGACCACATGGCCGAGCAGCAGCGCCCCCACCAGCAGGCACAGGCCGCCTGCGCCCGTTACCATCAGTGCCATGTAGGCGCCGCGGCGGGCGTCTGCCCGGTGGTGCCAGTAGCCGATAAGCAGGAAAGAGAACAGGCTGGTGAGCTCCCAGAAGAACACCAGCTGGATCAGGTTGCCGGAGATCACCAGGCCCAGCATGGCGCCCATGAACGCCAGGAAAAAGGCGAAGAAGCGCGGCACCGGGTCTTGGGGTGACATGTAGTAGCGCGCGTACAGCGACACCAGCGTGCCGATGCCCAGCACCAGCAGCGAGAACAGCCAGGCGAAGCCGTCCATGCGCAGCACCAGGTTCAGGCCCAGGCTGGGCAGCCACAGGAACTCTTCGCGAATCACGCCCCCGTGGGCGACCTGAGGGTAAAGCAGTGCTACCTGGACGGTACCGACCAGGGCTACGAGCCCGGCAAGGATGGACTCGGCGTTTCGTGCGTTGTGCGGCAGCACGGCTGCCAGGCAACTGCCCACGAACGGCAGAAGCAATAGCACTATCAAAGACATAGCGGCCTATTCTGGAGAAGTTTGCAAGGATCATACGTGCCGGGGGGGTGATCACCAACACGCAAGCTGTCGCAGAATCCTACAAATAGACTGTGACAAGTGATTTTTTTATAACAGTTTTTTACAAAGCATAGCTGCAGTTGGCTGCTTCATAGGCCTGCCTGCCGCTCACCCGGTACCTGTTCGCCGTCCGCTGTGGCGCATTCGCTGCGCCGCCGTACCTTGAGTTCGCTGACTACCACCGCGATCACGATCAGCAGGCCGCCCAGCAGTGCCACGCCGGGGAGCCGTTCGCCGGCGATTCGCCCGACGATACCAGCCCACACCGGCTCACCAGCATAAATAAGCGTTGCCCGGGTGGGCGAGACCGACTTCTGCGCCCAGTTCATCGCCACCTGGATTACCGCACTCATCGCGCCCAGGCCTACGGCGCTTACCAGCAGCAGCCAGGAAAAGTCGGGGATGCGCTCCTGGGTCGGGACGATCATCAAAAACGCCAACACCGACGCGGTCGCCAACTGGACAACGGTGACCCGACGCACATCGACCTGGCCGGCGTAGCGGCTGATCAGGATGATCTCGCCGGCGATCGCCACAGCGCTGACCAAGGTCACCATTTCGCCTTCACTGAAATGCAGGCTGCCGCCTTCCGGGCCGGCCAGCAGCATCAGGCCGGCGAACGCCAGGCAAATGCCGATGCTGGGCATCAGGCCTGGCCGGCGGCCGAGTACCAGCCACTGCAACAGGGGCACGAACGGCACATACAGCGCAGTGATGAACGCCGACTGGCTGCTGCTGATGGTTTGCAGGCCCATGGTCTGCAAACCATAGCCGAGCATGATCGTGACACCGATCAGCATGCCGGCCTTGAGTTCGGTGAAGGTCAGCCCAGGCAGCGCCCGCGCTGACACCACGCCCACGAACAACGCCGCTGCCGCAAAGCGCAGGCCGACGAAGAACATCGGGCCGCTGACACTCATCACGTTATGGACAAGCAGAAAGGTGCCGCCCCACAACATGGTAATGAACACCAGCACGACTTCTGCCTTGCTCAGGCGAAAGGTAACGGTGGGGGTTGGCTTGCTGCTGGGCTGGATCATGGTCTTGCACACTCGGCGTCAGGCGGCGCACAATCGCCGCAAAGTGGGCAGTATACTGCGCAATACAGACCGGTGAGCAATATAGTGCACAAAGAATCCGCGCACCGTGGTTCGGTGCTGCAACACGTCAGCCTCAATGTTCGCAGCCTGCGCAATGCCGCTGGTATGAGCCAGGCGGTGCTGGCTGAACGCTCGGGGGTCAGCCGGCGCATGCTGGTGGCCATCGAGGCGGGGGAAAAGAATGTCAGCCTGACCACCCTGGATTTGATCGCCGAGGCGTTGGGGGTGGCCTTCAGTACGCTGATTCAGGCGCCGGAGCTGCGTGATCCAGGGCGTATCGAAGAGCTGGCCTGGGGGGGCGAGCACCCCCAGAGCCGGGCGGTTTTGCTGGGCACCAGCGCGGCGCGGCGCGAGGTCGAGCTGTGGGAGTGGACGCTGGCGCCGGGCGAGCGTTATGCCAGCGAGGCCGATGCCGAGGGTTGGAGTGAGCAGATCTATGTGTGCGCAGGGCAACTTACCCTGATCATCGAGGGGATGGAACATCGCCTGCAGGTGGGGCAGTTCCAGGTATTCCCCAGTAATTGCCAGTACGCCTACCGGAACGATGGCACTGTGCCGGTGCGGTTTGTGCGCAATGTGGTGATTTGAGGCCCCGCAGGTTCGACGCCCCGTGGTGGCGTGCAAGTGATCTGCCGGCGGGATGGGGCGCAAAGCGCCCCGAGCACCTCAAGCCTGTGCGGCCACCATTTCGCTCGTCTTCACGACTTTGGCGTAGGCAAAGGCCAACGCTGCCATGGTCGCATCCTGTACCTGGGCCGCTGGCACCTGCTTGCCGTCGAACGTCAGTGCCAGGGTCGCGCAGGCATCGTGCACCACGGTCACTTCAAAGCCCAGGTCGGCGGCTGCCCGGGTAGCGGCATCAATGCACATGTGGCTCATGCTGCCAACGATGGTCACGGCTTCGATGCCATGCGTTCGGAGCGTTTGTTCAAGGCCAGTTTCGAGAAAGGCGTTGACCTTGTGCTTGAGTATCACCGGCTCGCCTGCAGCCGGCTGGACCTTGCTGTAGAAGGCGGCGCCCGGCGAACCCGGGGCAAAGAATGGCGCATCGGCGCTGGTGAACTCATGCCGCACGTGCACCACCAAGTCGCCGCGCGTGCGGGCCGCGGCCAGCACGCGGGCCGCGTTTTCGGCCGCTGCCTCAGCCCCATCGAGGGGCCACTTGCCGCCTGGGAAGTAGTCGTTCTGGATGTCGATGATGATCAGCGCGTGCTTGTTCATGCTGCCTCCTGTGGCAGTAGTCGTGGGTTGGCGTTAGTTATAGGCTGTGGGGCCCGACCTGAGGATTGGCGTGAACGACACTATGCGGGTGAAAACTGACAACACGGCCAGGCTGGACATCGGCTTGCTGCTTTACCCTGGGGTACAGCAGGCTGCCCTGTATGGCCTGCGCGACCTCTTTACCGTGGCCAATCGGGTCGCAGCCGAACTGGGTGCTGTCGCGTTGCCGCAGGTGCGCATCAGCTTCTGGCAGGCCGACGTCGCAGGTCACTTGCAGCTGGCCCCTGGCAGCCCGGCTGTCGACTTGGCAGGTGTGCGTGTCCTGATCATCCCGCCAAGCCTGGAATCGACCCCGCATCGCGACCTGCTGGAACAGCATCGGTCGTCCCTGTGCCTGTTGCACGGGCGTGGCGCGGTGCTGGCGTCGGTGTGTATCGGCGTGTTTTTCATCGCCGCCAGTGGCTTGCTGGATGGTCGCCCGGCCTGTACCCACTGGAACTACGTGCAGGCGCTGGCGCAGCGGTTCCCCAACGTGCGCGTGCAGACCCAGCAGCCGGTACTGGACGACGGCGACATTGTCACCTCGGCGGGGTTGATGGCCTGGACGGACCTGGGGCTGCGGCTGCTCGAACGTTTTCTGGGGGCGACGGTAGCGCGGGAAACTGCCCGCTATCTGGCAGTCGAACCTGTCACCGCGGCATTGCCCGGGGCGTTGTTCAACCCTCGCCTGGACCATGGCGACGAAGCCATCCTGAAAGTGCAGCATTGGCTGCAGGGCAGTGACGGGCAGCATGCAGACCTGGCTGCAATGGCGGCCTGCGCAGGGTTGGAAGCGCGCACGTTCCTGCGGCGTTTTCGAGCCGCCACCGGGTTGCGCCCCACCGAATACTGCCAGCAGGTGCGCGTAGGGCGCGCGTGCCGGTTGCTGGAGTTCACCCGGCGCAATGTCGAGCAGATCGCCTGGGGGGTTGGCTATCAGGATCCGGGGGCGTTTCGCAAAGTCTTTCAGCGCATCACCGGGTTGACGCCGAGTGAGTACCGGCGACGCTTTGCGGTAACGGCGTAGCGCGTGCACAAACCGCTTGACCTTGACTTAACTTGAGGTTTTACCCTGCTCGGCATCGCGCTGCATGCGCCCGTAGCCAGGAGACTGTCGATGTCGGCAAACCCTCAATCCCTGTGGTTCACCCAGATGATCGAATATGAAGTGCCGAGCCCGTGCCAGCAGGCGTTGGCTCAAGCGCTGGTGGTGCGCAGCGAAGTGTTGGCAGCGCGCTGTGAAGGCCTGCAAGGCGTCAGCATTCAGGCAAGCGACGATGGCAGCCGGGTGCTGCAGTACCTTCAGTGGCAGTCACGCCAGGCCTGGTCGGCGGCGGCCGTGTATTTCAACGAGGAACCCTTCCTCGAGCTGTTGCGCCGGCACCAGGCACGGGGTGTCAATTTTGCGGCCTACCAGACCTTGCGCAGCCTGGTGCGCAACGCCGATGGCGGCCTGCATTGCCAGGTAGGTGAGGGTCAGGCGTACCACGGTGCGTAGTGTGGGTAGCGGTCCAGGCGGGCACCGATGACCATTTCGCTGATCCATGCCGCCAGCATCGAGCTGTAGGCTTTCTGGCTTTCTTCACTGGATAACGCGTGGTCGGCGCCGTCGACCATGCGGTGGGTCAGTGAGTGGGCGCTGACGAATGCCGAGCGGTAGCTCATCAAGGTGCTGTGCGGGACATAGTCGTCCTGTTCGGACTCCACCAGCAGCACATCACCGACGAACTCGGCGCAGGCGGCCAGGGCGCGGTTGTCGGCTGGCCCCAGGGGGCGCTGGCGGTAGGCATTCAAGCGCTGACGATCAAGGGCTTGCTTGGGGCTGTCCCATTCTTCGTCCCAGTACATGGCCGGCACCCGCAGGGCCAGCCATTTCACCGGGCGTTCGCGGGTCAGCAAGGTGGCCAGGTAGCCGCCATAGCTGCTGCCGATGATGGCGATGGCGTTGCTGTCGACCGCCGGGTGGCTGATCAGGCGGTCGTAAGCCACCAGCAGGTCTTGCAGGTTCTGCTCACGGGTAACGGTCAGGCGCTGGCTTTGGGTTTTTTCATGGCCGCGCAGGTCGAAGGTCATGCACACGCAGCCCAGGCCGGTGATGTGTCGGGCGCGAGCCAGGTCACGTTGCTGGCTGCCACCCCAGCCGTGGACGAAGAGAATACCTGGCATCTTGCTGCCAGGGCTGACCAAGGTCCCGGCGATGCGGTCGTTCTCGACCTGCAGTTCGACGGTTTCACTCTGAATGGCCATGCTCGCGAATCCGCGCAAATTTGCTGAGTTGTCCGAGTTCACTGTCGTTTCCTTGGTAGAAAAGGGTGGCATCCGCGGGCAGGTCGGCGCTGCCGAACACTTCATGGGTGGACGCACGTACCTGCTGCAGTGCCGGGTCGTCGGCAAATGCCTGCAGGGCCAGCAGCTCGGCGCTGCTGGCACCGCCCAGGCGCCAGGATTGTTCGAGTACCCCGCTGCATGGCTGGCCGGAGGCAGTGGTGCCGCGGGCGATATCGTAGTTGCGCCGCGACGCCACAAAGCCCGGAAAATGCCGTTCGGCAGCCTGTTCGTAGACCATGGCCTGGTTCACGGCCAGCCGCAGGTGGTCTTCAAGGGGGCGTTGCAACAGGGCCTGATAGTCGCCACGGACTACGATCAGGTCAGATCCACCGTACACCTCGCAGCCCTGATGGTCACGGGTGAGTTGCTGGGTGCCATGGTAGCTGCAGGTGAGGCCGGCCACCCTGACCTGACCAACGCTGAAGGTCTGCACTTGGCTCAGGTCTTCTTCCAGCACCAGTCCCCATACCGCCAAATGCTGGTCGTCCATACCGTTCAGCAAAGGGGTCAGCTGGTCCAGTTCTGTGATCACCTGTTGCCCGCGGCCTGCGCTGGCCCGTACTGGCTTGACCCGCACAGGGCCAGCGCGCAACAGCAAGGCTGCAGCATTGCGGGCATCGGGTTTGCTGAACACCGTAAAACCGCGCAGCAAGGCGTCGCCGGCCTGGCGGGCGAAGCCATCGGTCCAGCCCGCAGGGCTGGTGGCTCCCGCCGGCAGCGGGTGGGAAATGGCTTTGGTGGCCATGTAGGGGCAGGGTACTAAGCCGCCGAACAGATCGGACTCACTGACAATGCCCAGGCTGGCAGCCTGCTCGGTGTCGGTCAGGGTTTCGGTCGGGATGCAATAGCAGTTGTCGGTGGCAACAGGCAGCCGGGTGGGCTGCACATGGGGGCAGCCCAGCAAGCGTGCCAGGCCCTCGGCGAGCTTCAGGTGCACGGCCCGCTCATGCTCGGGTGTATGTTCCCGAGTGTCGAGCAGCACGACTGCAGTTTTAGCGGGGCAGGCACTGGGCATGGTCTGCTGCCTGTGTGTGGCGAATGTACAGTGTGTGAAGCCGTGACCCTGGGGAAGTTCAGCAATACTTGATCGGCGGTCCTTGTGTAGGACGGTTCCGGTTTCCGCCTGGGCGATTGCAGGGCTTTGGCGCCTGCTCCATTATCCGCCTATTGGATCAACCGTGATGTAGCCGCAGGAGAGCGCATGAACGTGCAGACCCCCTTTGAACACAGCGTGCCACAGCGCCTGATGCGTCTGCGCCAGGCGATGGCGGCAAGGCACATCGATGCCTTGCTGGTGCCTTCAGCCGACCCGCACCTCTCCGAATACCTGCCCGGCTATTGGCAAGGGCGCCAGTGGCTGTCGGGGTTTCATGGCTCGGTGGGTACACTGGTGGTGACCTCGGCGTTTGCCGGGCTATGGGTCGATAGCCGCTACTGGGAACAGGCCGAGCATGAATTGGCCGGCAGTGGCATCGAGCTGATGAAGCTGTCGCCGGGCAAGCCTGGCGCGCTGGAGTGGCTGGGAGAGCACGCTGAGCCCAACGGCACCGTGGCAGTCGACGGTGCCGTCATGGCATTGGCCTCGGCGCGGCAATTGGCAGAGCGGCTGAAGGCGCGCGGGGCGCGGCTGGTAACCGACCAGGACCTGCTGGGCGAGGTGTGGGACGGGCGCCCGGCGCTGCCTGGCAACCCGGTCTATCAGCATTTGCAGCCGCACGCCACGACGAGCCGGGCGCAAAAGCTCGCGCAGTTGCGCCAGGCCATGCAGGCCAAGGGGGCCGATTGGCACTTCATTGCCACCCTCGATGACATCGCCTGGCTGTTCAATCTGCGCGGTAGCGACGTCTCATACAACCCGGTGTTTCTGGCCTTCGCCTTGATCAGCCAGCAGCAGGCCATGCTGTTCGTTGGCCAGGGCAAGGTGGATGCGCACCTGCGCCAGGTACTGGCGAGCGACGGTGTCGAAGTGCGCGACTACAACGAAGCAGGGCAGGCGCTGGCTGCCGTGGCGGCAGGCAGCCGGCTGCTGCTGGACCCGGCACGCGTCACCTGCAGCCTGTTGGCCAACTTGCCGGCGGGTGTGGAGCTGGTCGAGGGGCTGAACCCCACCACCCTGAGCAAGGCCTGCAAGGGTGACGCTGATCTCCCCTACATCCGTCAGGTCATGGAGGAAGACGGGGCGGCATTGTGCGAATTCTTCGCCTGGCTGGAAGCCAACCTTGGTCGAGAGGTCGTCACCGAGCTGACCGTGGACGAGCAATTGAGTGCCGCACGTGCACGGCGGGCGAATTTCGTGTCGCTGAGCTTTTCGACCATTGCAGCCTTCAATGCCAATGGTGCGATGCCGCATTACCGCGCCACCGAGCAGTCGCATGCACGCATCGAAGGCAACGGGCTGTTGCTGATCGATTCGGGGGGGCAGTACCTGGGGGGGACTACTGACATCACTCGCATGGTGCCGGTGGGTGTTCCCAGCCACGCACAGAAGGAAGACTGCACCCGCGTGCTCAAAGGCATGATCGCCCTGTCGCGGGCCACGTTTCCCCGTGGCATCCTGTCGCCCCTGCTCGATGCCATTGCGCGCGCGCCGATCTGGGCTGACCAGGTCGACTACGGGCATGGGACCGGGCACGGGGTGGGCTATTTCCTCAATGTGCATGAGGGGCCACAAGTGATTGCCTACCAAGCGGCACCGGCGCCCCATACGGCCATGCAGGCGGGCATGATCAGCTCGATCGAGCCGGGCACCTACAGGCCTGGGCAATGGGGGGTACGCATCGAGAATCTGGTGGTCAACCGCGAAGCGGGCACGAGCGCCTTCGGTGACTTCCTGAACTTCGAGACCTTGACGCTGTGCCCGATCGACACCCGCTGCCTCCTGCCCGAACGACTGACCCAATGTGAACTGGAGTGGCTCAATGGCTATCATGCCCACGTGCGCGAGCGTTTGGCCCCGTTGTTGAAAGGGGAGGCGCTTGGCTGGCTCGAGGCGCGCACCGCGCCGCTGTAAAGCGCGGCAAAGAGGGCAGCCGATTCGCTGCCCTTGCTGCTATTTGCAGATGACGATCATGCTGCGGCTGGTGTAGCCCGCTGGGTTGATGCCGAACAAATAGTCACCGTCTTCTTCGTCGCTGTCACCAGACCGTGCGACCACCCGGTAACCGCGGGTGCTGCAAGCGCTTGCAGCCTTGCTGTAACACTTGTCCCACGAGGATGAAAGGCCGGAGCAATTGATATGCAGGCCCTTTTTGCCCTTCTTGACCTCGGTCTTGGCCGTGGCGGCACATCCAGCAATAGCCAAGATGGCCAGGATGAGAAAAATACGTTTCATTCCTGTCCTTATATGCAGGGCGAATCCGATGTCAGACCCTGTCGTTATCGCTTCGGTTCTTCCTGAGTTTCCTCAGCGCCAGTGTTCGCTTCAGTAGAACGCGTGAAGATCGTGATGCTGTGACAGCTTAATCAGCGGGGCCGATCGCGACAATCATTAATACGGTCTCAAATGAAAATATTTCTCATATCAGTCGGCGGCGATGGGTGGGCTGGTTTCTTTTCGCATCGACAGCGTGGTGCCCACAGAGGCCGCAATGATCGCCAGGATCGCCAGCCATTGGGTGACTGTCAGAACTTCGCCAAGGAACAAAAGGCCCGACAGCGCCCCGAATGCAGGCTCGATGCTCATGAGAGTGCCGAACGTGCGCGCCGGAATGCGCGTCAAGGCAATCATCTCCAGGCTGTAGGGCAGGGCGGTGGACAGCACTGCAACGGCGAGCGCGACGGGAATCAGCGCCGGGGTGAGCAGTGCGCTGCCGGCATGGGCGATGCCGATAGGTGCGACGAACAGGGCGGCTACCACAACGCCCAGGGCGGCACTCTGGATGCCATGCTCGGCGCCGGCGCGTTGCCCGAACAGGATATACAGTGCCCAGCAAACACCCGCCCCCAGGGCATAGGCTGCGCCCACAGGGTCAAGTGCTTGCCCGCCATGGCCGGCTGGCAGCAAGAGCAGCAAGCCAACAATGGCCAATGCGATCCAAAGGAAGTCGGTGGGTCGACGCGACGACAGCAGCGCCACAGCTAGCGGACCGGTGAACTCAAGGGCCACGGCAATGCCGATGGGCACCGTTTGCAGTGCCATATAAAAGAGGAAATTCATGCCGCCCAGTGCCATGCCATAGATGATGACGTTGCGCAGGGTTTTGGCGGTCAGGCGAACCCGCCAGGGGCGCAGTATCAGCAGCATGATGATGCTGGCGAAGATTAGCCGCAGGGTGGTGGTGCCTTGTGCGCCAACGATGGGGAACATGCTTTTGGCCAAGGAAGCGCCTGACTGGATCGATGCCATGGCAATCAGCAGCAAGCCTATCGGGAAGAGGGTGGCGGCCAGGCTGCGGGGCTGGGTGTTCATTTAAGGGCGGCATTCCTTGGAGGGGGTGGGGTGAGCAATATAGTGCGCAATTAGCAGGGTAGTGGGCAATGCCCTGCAGAGTTTTGTAGCGCTGGCGAGCGTGCAGGGCAGGGTGCAGGCCGAGCACGCTGTTGCTCGGCTGCAGGGATTCTGCGGAAAACCTAAATTATTGAAATTAAAGGTTGACCTACAAAAACGCCGCCCTATAATGCGCACCATTCCAACGCGGTAGCAGGCACTGCCAGCCACTGTGTTGAGTCAAGTGTTTGAAGCCAAACGAGTTTCTCGCAAAAAACTTCAAAATAAACGCTTGACAGCAAATGAGGAAAGCGTAGAATGCTCGCCTCGGTTGAGGCGAAACGCTCTTAACCAACCGCTCTTTAACAAATCGAATCAAGCAATTCGTGTGGGTGCTTGTGAGTACGGACTGATAGTCAAAAAGATTATCAGCATCACAAGTGACCATGCGAGAAATCACATAGTCATTTGAGATTGCTGAGCCAAGTTTAGGGTTTCTTAAAAACCCAAGCAGTATTGAACTGAAGAGTTTGATCATGGCTCAGATTGAACGCTGGCGGCAGGCCTAACA